>NZ_BAABIA010000001.1:600000-877069 GCF_039542385.1 Prosthecobacter algae
GGATGGCGCTGTGGACGACGAGGGTGACACGGAAGAAAACCAGGTGCGCGACATGCTGCTGCGCATGCCTGTGGGCGGGGCCGTGAGCGGCCTGCGCGGTGTGCGGGTGATGCTGGGCGGGATGCGCCTGGAGCAGGGAATGAACGTGCCGCCCGTGATCCCAGACCAGCAGGTGACACTGCGGGTGAAGTCCATCACGTCGGCCGCCATCGAGCTGGTGTGGGTGGAGAAAAAACCGACGGGGCTGCCACCCAAACTTTTGGTTATTCCGGTGGATGGTTCTCCCTCGGTCCGTTACCGCATGCCGACCTCGCCAGGGGCGGACCCTGCGGCTGGCGGCAGCATGGGCACGGTGCGGCGGCCCGATGTTTCCGCCCTGTCCCGTCCGGTGGCGGATGGTGAGCCGATGGTGGCGCGTGCCCAGCCTGTGGAGACCCCGCCACCTGCCCCTTCATCTGCCACGCCGCCAGCCGCGCCCGCTGCGGCACCGAAAAAATCTTCTTCGTCGCCGCCTTCGGATGCGCCTGCGGCCTCCGTGCTGCGCATGCTGTTTGGCAACCGTCCGTCTCCGGCTAAATGAGCATTCCCCACCAGCTTCTGCGGCGGCGCTACGGCTTTACCTCCATTGAGCTGCTGATGGTCCTCTCCCTCTCGGCCCTGGTGCTGGGCGGGATCGTGGTGAGCTATGGCACGCTGGTGCGCAGCCAGCCGCAGGTGGCGAGTGTGGTGGCAGTGCCGCTGGGCAGCACGCGGCTGGTTCGTTTTTACGGCAGCAATGACACGAAGCGGCAGAACACGGCCTCCGCTCCCAGCTATGGCAGCCTAGCGCTGGCAGAGGAGCTGCGGGAGCAGTTTTACCACGATGTGCTGAGTGCCACGGCGGTGTTTTGCTTGCCGCGTGCGGATGACAACACCTGGAAGCCTGCCTACATCAAATACAATCCAGACACAGACGAAGAGCTGGACACTTCGCAGAAGTTTCGTGAGCACATCATCCGTGTGGCCGGAGTGCCCGCCAGCCAGTATCAAAACTACCGCAATCCCGGGGCCAGCAGTGAGAAGGACCAGCCAAACCTCAGTGTCTTCATCCTGGGCTACGGCGGCTACTCGGGCTACCTGCATGTGCAGGCCATCTATGACATTGATGTGATCCGTTTCAAAGGCGGCAGCCAGCCGCTGGGATTCCATGCCAGTGTGAAGCGATATACGGATCCGGCAGGCCCACCGCCAGGGGTGGACTACAGCCTCATTTTTTCCGGTGGTTACTCGGTGTTTTATCCCCCGGCGAATCCGGCGGCGACCAAGGAGGCGGACATGGCCAAGGATGGCTTTACACCGCTGTTCGTTTCCTTTGAACGCTCCACCCGGCTGGCGTTGCGTGAGTCCACCGCGATCGACCGTTTCAAGCTGGCGGCTGAGCGGCCTTTCTATTTCATGTGGTGGCCGGACCCGGCAGCCCGGCACCTGGGGGAGCAAAAGAACACGGCACCCACCAGCACCCCCCAGCAGGCCTACAATCACATGGCGGGCCGCACCTCCTTCATGTTTACCGTGCCGATGTTTCCGGCGCTCTGAGACCTAGCCATGAAAGTCCGCTTCCAACTTCCAGCTTCGCCGCGCAAGGGTGCCCTCATGGGGGTGGCCCTGATATTGATGCTGTGCAGCGGCCTTTTCCTGGCGGGCTGGGTGACGATGATGAGCACGCGCGCCATCCAGGTGAGCTGGCTGGAGAGCGCGATGCAACGGCGAATCGGCCTGGAAAATTCCCGGCTGCTGGCCTGGCAGACTTCCATGGACCATGCCTTTGACCGCGAGGCGGATCTGGACAAGAAATCGGTCCTTCTTTTCAATGGCAAGGCGGGTGCGCTGAACACGCAGGACGGTTGGAAAAAGCTGAACCTTTACAGTGTGCTGACCTCGCCGCTGACGATGACGGAGAACTTCCCTTACAACCCGAACGGGCTGCGCCCAGGAAGCTCGTATTTGGCGCATGAGACCTTTATCCGCGCCGATCTGCCTAACAATGTTTCACTGGACAGCTTCGCGGCACATGAGTTTTTGAAAAGCCGCAGCCCGGTGCTGAATGGCGATCTGTTTGTGATCTACCGGAAGCCTGCGGCCGCCGTGACGGAGCTGAACATCTACAAGAATGTGTCGCCCTTCCAGGTGCATGGGCGCACGGTGGTGCGGCACCCGCCATCGCTGTTTGTGAAGAACACCTCCCAGGTGGATCTGCCGTTTCTGACGAAGTCGCTCTACATCCAGTCTCACGATTCGGTTTCGCGGTATCCGGTGACGGGCACCGGGCTGGATAGCAAGGTGCTGCTGCCCTCGAACCTGGCGGTGGTGCCTGCTTCTCTGGGGCCGGATTCAGCGGCGGCGAGCAAGCTCTTTGATGGCTTCCTGAACGTCATCGAAAATGCGGACAATCCGGAGAACTCGCTGGCCCACACGCTCCGCAAAGGGCTGTATGAAAACATCGAGGTGTATAAGGACAACCTGCCGCCGACCGGGCCATACTGGATGGCGAAGTATGACACGCAGGCCCCACCCGTGCCGCCGCCGGACTATGCGAATGGCGGCTTTGAGGTGCCCTTCCGGACGATGTATGTGAATCTGGCGAACCCCAGCCTGAAGCATCTTTACATCCGCCAGGACATCCGTGTGGTGGACCAGATCGTCTTTGTGGGGCAGAGAAATGCGGCGGACTATGAAGCCGCAGGGGCGATGAGCCCGGTGATCGTCACGCTGGTGCAGGGGTCCGGCTCGCCGGTGCGCAACATCGCCTTTCAGCATGAGAACAATCGCCGGCTGATCCTGGGCACCAAGGTGAAGGCCGGCCTAACCACTCGTGAGCTCATTTTTTCCTGGGCTGGCAATCCGATCCTGGGGCGGGAGCTACGCTGGCGGATGACGCTGATCAATGAAGGCTTCCCGGTGCTGATGAACCTGCACGAAAATGCCACGACGGACATCCGCTGGATCGGCGGCATCATGACGAACTGGTCCGTCTGGCGGAACATTTTCACCGGCCCGCGCAGTGACCGCCTCATCCTACAATCCGACAGCGCGGTGCCCACGCTGCCAGTCGTGGGGGCCAGCTATGAATCCCTCCTGCCGCGCGAGGCGTGGCTGGAGTCGTACTTCCTGCCGATCCCCCCAGCCAGTTTATGAAATGCCGTTCTCTCCAGTTGCTGCGCCGTGGCTACACCCTCATTGAGGTGCTGGCCGCCGGGGCCGTCATCTCCGTGGGTATGGCGGCGGCGGCGAGTCTGGCCAGTTCCCTGATGGTGCAGGAGGAGCTGGCATGGCGTGTCTCCATCACCCGCAATTATCAGGAAAACATGGTGCGGCTGTGGCAGTTGGGCCTCAGCCCTGCGGGCAGCAAGGATGCGACGAACATCGGCGCGGTGATGCCCAGCCAGAATTACAGTGCCCTGCTGAATGAGGCCATCAACAGCACGCCTTACCTCATCGAGACCGGCACCACCACGCCTGAGGGCCTGGGCAAACTACAATCTGCCGCCATCACGGCGACGGTGAATGTTTCTTCCGATCCGAAGAAGGAGCTGGAGGGGGCCACCTTCACGCTCACGGCCTACCGCCCCAGCCTGCCTGCCAGCCTGCGCACGGGCGCACTGAATCCCTGATTTCCCCCCTCCACGCTCATGCTGAAGAAAGTCACCATCACCAATGTCAATACCGGGCACAAATCCATCTCCATGGTGGATACGGACACGCATGAGAAGGCGCTGATCGGCTGCGGCATCGCGGCGAATGAGACGGCCTCCATCGAGGACATCACGGGCCCGGATGAAAAGCTGCAGCGGCTGACTTCGCCCAAGGGCGGATCTGAAGATTGTGGGGCGTTTTTCTCTGGCCTGGGCCGATGCCTGGAGCGCAACATCAGCATGACGAAAAGCCTGCGCCTGCAGGTGAACCGCGTGGCCTCCGCCCGCTACAAGGGCATGATCGCGGAAGTGATCCATGCCATTTCGATGGGGGAGAAATTCAGCGATGCGATCGCCCGCTTTCGGGATCTTTTCACGGAGGACATTCTGTCCCTGGTCATCGCCGGGGAAGAGGCGGGGCAGCTTGCCCGCGTGTGCAAGCGCATCGGCGTGGCGCAGAAGAAGTCATCGAAGACGCTGAAGAAGCTGAAGGGTGCGATGATCTATCCCGGGGTGGTGATGGTGCTGGGCGTGGTGGTGGTGATCATCATGAGCTTCACGCTGGTGCCGGCGATGTCGAAGCTTTTCACGAGCTTCAATGCGGACCTGCCCTTTGCCACGAAGGCGTTGATTGCGCTTTCGGATCTGTTCATCAACAAACCCTACATGGCGGCGGCCCCGCTGGTGGGGCTGTATGTGTTGTTTTCGAACTTCAACAAGATCATGTCCCAGCGCTGGGTGCAGGACCTGGTGCTGAAGCTGCCTGTGGTGGGGATGCTGGTGCGGAAATCGGCCTCCGCCGCAGGCTTTCGCACGCTGGCCATGCTCACGGAATCCAATGTGCGCCTCACCAGTGCGCTGGAGATCACCTCCTCCGCCACCTGGCACTATCATTACAAGGAGTTCTTCAACCGCCTGCGCGACCACATCAGCGTGGGGCGCACGCTGCATGAGGGATTCCTCATGGAATCTCATTGGTTAGGCTCGGATGGACGCAACCTCTGCGGTCTCATTGAGCTGGCCTCGGAAACGGGCTCTGGCACGGAGATGCTGGCAGAGATCGCCGATGACTATGAGGAGGAGCTGGACAACATGGCGGCCTCGCTGGACAAGCTGATTGAGCCACTGACGATGCTCATCCTCGGGGTCATGGTGGGCTTCCTCATCTATGCGATCTATGGCCCGATGTTCAGCCTGGGCGATGTCATCCTGAAGAAGAAGTAGGCGTGGCAGGGCAGCCTCCGCCCGTGTGCGTCGGGGGCTGTTTTTGAAAAGCTTGCATTGGGAAAGATCTCGGAGATCATGTGTTCATGAGAACAGATGATTTGCCGGTCAATCGTCCCCGTGGGCGCGGGGCGGCTGCGAATACGGAGCAGCGGTTCTCCGCCCTGCAGATGACCTATGATCCGGGCGAGGAGCCGGAGAAGGTGGTGACGAAATTCTTCCATGACCACTCCAGCACCATCATCAGTCGGCACAGCAGCCCGGATCTGCCGTTTGAGGCCAGCCTGAATCCGTACCGGGGCTGTGAGCATGGTTGCGCTTATTGTTATGCACGGCCCACGCATGAGTGGCTGGGCTTTTCTGCCGGGGTGGATTTTGAATCCCGCATCATGGTGAAGACGGAGGCCCCGGCGCTGCTGCGGGCGGAACTGGCGCGGGACAAGTATGTGCCGGAGCGGCTGTCCCTGAGCGGGGTGACGGACTGCTATCAGCCGGCGGAAAAGCGGCTGGAGATCACCCGTGGCTGCCTGGCCGTGCTGGCGGAGTGCCGGCACCCGGTGGTGATGATCACGAAGAATCACCTCATCACTCGTGACATGGATCACCTGGGGGAACTGGCCCGCCACCAGGCCACGGCTGCCTACATTTCCATCACCACGCTGGATGCAGACCTGGCGCGGAAGCTGGAGCCGCGCGCCTCCTCCCCCCAGATGCGGCTGGAGGCGATCCGCGCCCTGGCGGGGCAGGGGATCCCGGTGGGCGTCTCCGTGGCACCGATGATTCCAGGGCTGAATGACAGCGAGATCCCAGCCATCCTGGAGGCCGCGCGGGAGGCGGGGGCGCAGTTCGCCGGATACACGGTGGTGCGGCTGCCCTTCAGCGTGAAGGAGGTCTTTGCCGCGTGGCTGGAGGCGCATTTCCCTGGGAGGAAGGACAAGGTGCTGGGCCGCATTGAGGAGACGCAGGGGCGCACGCTTTCGCACCCGGAATTCGGCAAGCGGCTGAAAGGCGTGGGCGTGTGGTCGGACCAGATCGCCCAGATCTTCAAGGTCTCGCTGAAACGTGCCAGGATGCTGCATCGGCGGCCCGAGGTGAATGCAGCGGCTTTCCGGCGACCGCGTGAGCGCGGTGGGCAGATGGAGCTGTGGTGATGGCGTGCAACATGGGGCGGCGGGGAGCGTTTGTGTAGCAACCATGATCCGCCCACTTTTGCTCTCCCTGTCCCTGACGGCTGTCTTTTCACTCGCTGCGGCTGAGCCGATGCCGCCGGAGGGCTTCGTGGCCATTTTCAATGGCAAGGACCTCACGGGCTGGCAGGGCAGTGACAAATATTGGTCGGTGGAAGACGGCTGCCTGACGGGCGTGGCGGATGGCAAGCTGGACTACAATCGTTTCATCACCTGGAAGGCCGGGAAGGTGAAAAACTTCGAGCTGCGGGTGAAGGTGAAAGTGACGCCGGATGGCAACAGCGGTCTGCAATACCGGGGCCAGGAGCGCCCGGACCTGGGCGAGTGGGTGGTGACGGGCTACCAGTGCGATGTGGTGCCGAAAAACGCCGACTACAACGGCATGCTGTATGAGGAGCGGGGCCGCCGCATCCTGGCCCACACGGGGGAGAAGGTGGTCATCGATCCGCAGGGCCAGCCCTGGGTAGTGGGCAAGATGCCGGTGCAGAAATTCCCCGGCGGCGAATGGCATGACTACCGCGTGCGGGTGGAGGGGAACCATCACCGCCACTGGATCGATGGTGTGCCGACGGTGGATGTGGTGGACCTGGATGAAAAAGGCCGGGCGCTGGAGGGCGTGATCGCCGTGCAGGTGCACGTGGGCCCGCCGATGAAGATCCAGTACAAGGACTTCTTTGTTCAGCATCTGCCGGAGGATCTGCCGATCCTGAAAGCCGAGGCCGCCCCTATCCCGGCGGATGCGGTGAAGGTGGTGCCACAGGGCGGCGGCAAGAAAAAGGCACCGGCTAAAAAATAAGCCCCAGGGTGGCCGGTGGCGATGCCACGGGTGCCCTGAGGCTTAAGAGAAGGGTATTCGCGGTGGCGAGATTTATTTGATCTCGGCGGCCCATAGGGTCTGCCAGTCGTCGAGGTTGTTGAGGTCCACGGCACCAGGATTGACGCCGGTTTCATCGGTCACGCCAGCGGCGTCGAGGATGGTCTTGCGGACGTCGTCGCCGTGGATGTAGCCGAGGATGGCCTGGTTATGCTTGTAGAGGTTGGCCTTGGTGAGGTTCACGCCAGGATAGGCTTTCACCCAGGCTTCGAGCTGGACGTAGGTGGGCTTGGTGGCGATGAAGGCGAGGAACTCATCTTCCTTGATGCCGAGGGCGCCGAGGGTCATGCCATCGTAACCTTTGCCGCAGGCCGGATAGTCGGCGTGCAGCTTGCCAGCGGCAGCCAGGGATGCCTTCAGCCAGAGGCGTGGCAGGTGCAGCACACCGAGGGGACCGGCAACACCGGAGGAGATAAGGGGGACGATTTGGCTCATAGGAGACGGATGATAGAGTAGGTTAGGTTGGCGGCGGCAGACGTGCTGCCGTCCCCAGAACGTGGGTTACGAAAGCTTTTGGTCAAGCGGAGGCAGAAAACACCGAGGTTTCCGACGATCGCTGGGAGAAGTGGCTAGGCTGGGACGTAGCAAGCGCAGTTGCGTGAAAAGGCTGTTGCCATGCAAAGGGCAACCGCTAGACTCGCGCGCTTTATCCCCCGGTCCAACCAACCGGTTTTAGACATCTCTCATGAACTCGCTCCTTCTCGACCAAGGCATCCTTGTCTCCATCGCGCTCGCCGTGGTGGGGTTGGCTTTTGCCATCCTTTTGATTCGCCAAATCATGGCCTGCTCGCCAGGCAATGACCGCATGGCGGTGATCGGGGATGCGATCCAGCAGGGGGCGAAGGCCTATCTCAGCCGCCAGATCCGTGCGGTGAGCCTCATCGCCATCGTCGTGTTTTTCATCGTCTGGTATGCACGCGGCGGCCTGGCCAGCGCGGGCTTTGTGGTGGGGGCGGTTTGTTCCATGGTGGCCGGCTACATCGGCATGATGGTGGCGGTGCGTGCGAACGTGCGCACGGCCTGGGCAGCGAGCGTGGGCTCTCACCCGGCGCTGAAGGTGGCCTTCAACGGCGGCGCAGTCACCGGCCTGCTGGTGGTGGCCCTGGGCCTGCTTTCTGTCGGCGTGTTTTACCTCATCGTGGAAAAGATGTCGGGTGCCAAAGCGGCGATTGATGCGCTCATCGGCCTGGCCCTGGGCAGCTCCTTGATCTCCGTCTTTGCCCGTCTGGGCGGTGGCATCTACACCAAGGCGGCCGATGTGGGCGCTGACCTGGTGGGCAAGATCGAGCAGAATCTGAACGAAGATGATCCGCGCAACCCGGCGACCATCGCTGACAACGTGGGCGACAACGTGGGCGACTGCGCTGGCATGGCGGCAGACGTGTTTGAAACCTACGCGGTGAGCCTCATCGGCGGCATCTTGGTGGGTCACCTCACCGGCCCTGAGGGCAACCACAGCGTGCTCGTCTATCCCTTCGTGCTTTGTGGCCTGTCCATTATTTCCTCCCTGCTCGGCATCGGCTGGGTGAACTTTGTGAAGCAGAAGGCCACGGCCTCCCTGGTCAGCGGCGTGGCTGTTGCCGGTGTCGTTTCTGCCGGTCTCTTCAAATGGGCCACCGATGTGATGTTCCCGGAAGCTGTCGTGATGGCGGGCAAGACGGTGACGGCCAATGACCTGTTCTACTGCGCGCTGATCGGCATCGTGCTGACCTTTGTGGTGGTGTGGATCACGAACTACTTCACCAGCACCGCCCACGCTCCGGTGCGCCGGATTGCTAAGGCCTCCGAGACCGGCCACGCGACGAACATCATCGCGGGCATCAGCGTGGGCCACCACGCCACCCTGCTGCCGGTGCTGGCCATCGCGGCCTCCATCTGGGGCTGCTGGGACCTAGGCGGCCTGTATGGCATCGCCATCGCCGTCGTCTCCATGCTGAGCCTCAGCGGCATCATCATTTCCCTGGATGCCTTTGGCCCGATCACCGACAACGCGGGCGGCATCGCTGTGATGTCCGGCCTGCCTGAAGAAGTGCGCAAGATCACGGATGAACTGGATGCCGTGGGCAACACGATGAAGGCCGTGACGAAAGGTTACGCCATCGCCTCTGCCGGTTTGGCCGCCATGGTGCTGTTCGGCTCCTATGTGGAAGAAGTGAAGGCTTTCCTGAAGCTGGACGTGCTGGTCTTTGACCTCATGAATCCGCAGGTCATCATCGGCATGTTCATCGGTGGTCTGCTGCCCTACCTGTTCACCGCCTTTGGCATGGATGCCGTGGGCAACGCCGCAGGTGCTGTGGTGCGCGAAGTGCGCCGCCAGATCCAGCTCAAGCCAGGCATTCTCACTGGCCAGGACGTGCCGGAGTATGGCCAGTGTGTTGACATCGTGACGAAGGCCGCCCTGCGCCAGATGATCGTGCCGGCGCTGCTGCCGATCGTGTTTGTGGTCGGTGTCGCCTTCCTGGGCAAGGAAGCCCTGGGCGGCCTGCTCATCGGCACCATCATCACGGGCCTGTTCGTCGGCATCGCCATGACGAGCTCCGGCGGTGCCTGGGACAATGCCAAGAAGTATGTCGAAGAAGGCAACCATGGCGGCAAAGGCAGCTTTGCCCATGCGGCAGCCGTGACGGGTGACACCGTCGGCGATCCTTACAAAGACACCTCCGGGCCTGCGGTGAACCCGATGATCAAGGTGGTGAACGTGCTGGCCATCCTGGTGATCCCGCTGTTCTTCAAGTAAACGACCTGCCAACTTTTGAGAGCGGGCTGTCCTCACCGGGCAGCCCGCTTTTTGTTAGGTGGATGGGGCGGCGAAAGCTCGGGATACAGCTCTTCCTGGGCTTTTAATTCGACTGAAAAGCCAGCCCCAACGGAGGTTAGGCCTTGGCCTTGGCAGCCTTTTTGTTGCGGTTATTGCGGTGGCGGCGCCATTCAGCGCGGTGGTTCTGGGCCCATTCATTGAGGGCGCGCTCGAACCCGACATCGCGATTTTCCTTTTCACTGACCAGCCACTTGTGCCGCAGGATCTGTTCGAGCTCGGCTTTGAACTCGGAATAGGCATTGAGGGGGGCGACGGGCATGGGGCGGGGGAGTGGATACGGCGGGAAGAGGCGCTTGGCAAGCAGGGGCGGGAGATCGGCAGTCTGTAAAATGACGTGCCAAGCAGAAAGAAAATGACAAAAGCCCACGCTGGAGTATAACCTTCCGGCTCAACCGAAACGTTGCACGTGCCGAAGTAGCTCAGTGGTAGAGCATCGCATTCGTAATGCGAGGGTCGCGGGTTCAAATCCCGCCTTCGGCTCCACTCCGTGTCAGTCAATGACTCCAGCCCCAGAAAAGCCTCGTGCCAGCCGCAACCGTCGGCAGGGGCCTATGTTGGGCCTTTTCGCCCGGTTGGCCGCCGCCCTGGCCCTGGTGATTCTGATCGCCGTGATCATCAATTTGGGCATTCATAAGCTGGAACGTAGCCCGCCCGTGCAGCCGGAATACGAAGCCGCCCAAAAAGCGCCGGAGCCTGCCGAAGTGAAGGCTGTGGCGGTGGCACCCGCCGGACCGGTGCAGGGGATCGAGCGGCTGGAGGAGAAACGCCCGCAGATCGAAACGGCATTGAGGGCTTTCTTTAAGGCGGCGACGGTGGAGGACAAACTGGCCTTTGCCCGCAGCCCGGAGCGCGTGCGCCCCCTGGTCCACAGTTACTACAGCCAGCGGCCCTTCCAGGCGCGCACGCTCACCGGGCTGGGCACCTGCCAGTCCGTGGCCGAAAAAGGCTACCGCCTGGGCTACATCCAGGCCCTGTTTGCCAAAGAAACACCCTTGAGCGTGATCGTGGAAGAGCAGGCGGATGGGCAGTTCCGGGTGGATTGGGAAAGCCTGGTGCGCTACGGCGAAATGGAATGGGAGACCTTTTTGAGAGAAAAACCGACCCGCCCGATCCTGCTGCGCGTGATCGCCAGCCTGCCTGCCGGAGGCGGGGAAGGGGACGGCGAGTGGCTGGAGGTCCGCAGTCCGGGCCAGGAATCGGTGCTGAAGGCCCATTTTGACCGTCAAAACCCCGCCTTGAAGCCTTTAATTGACCAACTTCAACTGGGGGGGTGGAAAAATGTTCCGCTAACGCTCAGAGTGTGTTATTCGGAATCTAAATCGAACGCCGACACGGCCCAGATCGTAGGCTGTGAAGGCAAAGGCTGGTTGATACTAAACTGACAGGAGGAGCTAACCACGTGAGCAAGACCCACCCACCCAAGTCCAAATCGGCTAAAAAAGCGGTGACCGCGAAACCTGCCGCCAAAAAAGTGGCGGCGTCCAAGCCGGCGTCCAAAGCTCCCTCCAAGCCTGTGAAAAAAGCCCCCCCCGCCAAACCCGCTGCCAAGGCTCCGGCCAAGAAACCTGCTGCCAAGAAGGCGGCCCCGGTGAAAAAGGCCGCCCCCTCGAAAGCCGCCCCCGCCAAGAAGGCCGTGGTGAAAAAAGCCGCTCCGGCGAAGAAGGCGGCCCCGGCCAAGAAAACCGTGCCTGTGAAAAAAGCCCCTGTGGCGAAGAAAGCGGCCCCGGTGAAACCGGCTGCCAAGGCCCCCGCGAAAAAAGCTGCCCCCCCAGCGCCAGCCACGAAGCTGGCGGTGAAGGTGGCTGCCCCGGCGAAAAAGGCCGAGGCTAAAAAGCCCGCCCCCGCTCCGGTAAAAGCTGCCGCAGCACCCGTGCAGGAGGCTCCACCGCCGCCAGCCCCTGTGAAGGCCGCGCCTGCGCCCGCACCGAAGCCCCCGGCAAAACCTGCGGCCAGCGGGAAAGCGGGAGCCAAAGTGGTGACTCCAGCCGTCGCGGCAGATCCCATTGCGCCGCCAAAGCCGCCCGTGATGTCGGATGAAAAACCCGTGGCCTCGAAATCGGGCGCGCTGTTTTATGATTCCCACATGCACACCCCCCTGTGCAAACACGCCTGGGGCGAGCCGGAAGAATACGCCGCCCAGGCCCTGAAATCCGGCCTGAAGGGCATTATCTTCACCTGCCACTGCCCGATGCCGGATGGCTTTTGGCCCACGGTCCGCATGGCGGAAAGCGAATTCGATACTTACGTGTCCATGGTCCAGCGCACCGCTGAGGCCTACAAGGGCAAGCTGGACGTCTGCCTGGGCCTGGAAAGCGAGTTCTTCCCCGGCTACGAAAAATACATCGAAAACCTGCACAAGCGGGCCGACTTTGATTACATCCTCGGGGCCGTGCACTGGCAGTCGAAGGACTACCTGGCCAAGTTTGAAACCGGCACCATCGAGAACTTCCGCCGCACCTACCTGGAGCATCTGGCCCAGAGTGCGGAGACGGGGCTTTATGACTGCGTGGCGCACCCCGACCTGGTGAAAAACTATCACCCGGATTCCTGGTGCTTTGCCATCATCAAAAACACCGTTTCCACCGTTCTGGACCGCATCGCCAAAACCGGTGTGGCCATGGAGCTGAACACCTCCGGGCTGAACAAAAGCTACTCCGAGATGAATCCCGGCAACGAGATGCTGCGCATGATGGCGGATCGGAAGATCCCGGTGGTGCTGGGCAGTGACTCGCACAAGGCCGTGCGCGTGGGTGAGCACTTTATCACCGCGCTGAACAACCTCAGTGATGCCGGTTACGAGGAAGTCAGCTACTTCAAGAAGCGGCAGCGGATTGACCTGAAGATCAGCGATGTGCTCGCCAGCATTCGGAAAGCGATTGATGCCAATTCCTAATCGCCAGCCGGGCTTTTAGGGATGGGTTCGAATTCGTGAAAAGTGTCTCCAGCCGTTGCTTGCGGGCGGGCTGCACATCGCTATGGCAACGGTTCCATGATTCCTTTTCCCGACAGCCCGGTCGCCGTGCTCTGCAGCGGTGGCGACGCCCCCGGTATGAACGCCTTCCTCCGCGCCATCGTGCGGCTGGGGCTGAACCGGCACAAGGTGCCCGTGCTGGGCATCCGCGGCGGTTATCGCGGACTGGTGCGTGCCGCCAAACAAGTCAACGGTGAGGCCGACGAACTGGTGCGGCTGAAGCAGGAGATCACGGCCAATACGGGCAACCGGGGCCTCATTGATGCGAAGATGAGCATCATCCAGATGGACCACGCCAGCGTCAGCGGCATCATGGGCAAAGGCGGCACCATCCTGGGTTCGGCCCGCTGCCTGGACTTTCACAAGCCGGAAGTCCGCCGCAGCGCCATCCAGCTTTTGGAGAACCTGGGCGTGCGGGCGCTCGTGGTGGCCGGGGGCGATGGCTCCCTCACCGGCGCAAAGCTGCTGGCCGAGGAAAGCAATCTGAAGATCATCGGTGTGCCCTCCACGATTGACAACGACCTGCAGTTTACCGAGATGGCCCTGGGGGTGGATACGGCAGTGCACACGCTCGTCTGGGCGGTGGACCATTTCATTGACACGGCCCGCAGCCATCGCCGCGTGATGGTGCTGGAAACGATGGGCCGTGAGAGTGGCGACCTCGCCCGCATGGCCGCCCTGGCCTCCGGCGCGGAGATGGTGATCACGCCAGAAGGCGGCCCGCTGACGGAAGAGGCCATGATTGCCTATGCCGAAGAGATCGAAAGTGCGATGACCCGTGGCCGCGGCCATGCCATCGTGCTCATCGCTGAAGGGGTGAAGTTTGACCCGCCGCAGTCGCGCAACGGCGCCTACATCCTGCGGGATGCCTTTCAGAAATACTTCCAGCGGGAAGGCGCGCCCTTCCAGGATCTGGAGGTGCGCCCCTCCGTGCTCGGTCACCTTCAGCGGGGTGGCCACACCACGCCGGGCGACTGCATCCTGGCGGCCCGTTTTGCGGAAGAAGCCTGGAAGGCCATCCTGGACCCGAATGGCAGCAATGGCATCACGGCACTGCAGCATAACAAGGCCACTATCGTGCCCTTTGGCTGCCCAGACCTGCCCGAGCGCGCCCTATCCTCCGTGGCCATGGATCGCCTGCACGATGACCTGAGCTCCTGGTAAGGAGACGGATTTTCCAGGCCTCATTCCCACCCGGGAGTGAGGCCTTTTTTTGGGCCAAGAGGGCAGTCCTCGGCCCCTGGGCTGCTTGCTGGCCAATCCACCGGAAACGCGTGAAACGCCCGAAACGTTCGCATCGACAAACATCATTTTGCAATTTAGGGCATTGTTAACCAAACTTTTTTTGGCACTTAGGCCTTTCACCCCCGGTACGCCCTTGCACAGGGGAAAAGCTCCCCTTAGTTTCTCCCATGACGACCTTTGATCTGGATCCTGCGGCCCTCCTGAAGGTCGCCGCCCAGGTGGCCTGTGAGTATGGGTGCGAAGTCCGCGTTTCCAGGCGTGGAGCCTTCTCCGTCCGCCCCCTCGCCGCACGCCCCACCTCCACCGACCGGGTGCGCAGGCACCGTGAGAACAAGCGCCTGCTTTCCCAGGCCGAACCTGCCGTGGAAAGCCGCGCTGCTGAACAGTGTAAAACATCATCCGACACTGCCAACAGAAATGAAACGCCTGAAACGCTTCCAGAATCTGCGTCCATTTGCCCCTCTCTCCCTCCCTCTCCTCCTTCCCCCGTTCCCCCATCCTCCACACCCGCCCTCACACCCGTGCCTCCTCCCGCACGTACGAGCCGCCCCCAGGCGGCAAGGCGGCAGGAAACCGAAAACAACCTCCGCCTAGCCCAGGAAGTGCCCCTGCCAGCGGCGCTGGACACCGCCGAATTCCGCACCCTTTGGGCCGACTGGTGCTGCCACCGCGCCGCCCTGGCCCGGCTGAATCCGCAGAAGCAATGGACCGCCCTCGCCGCCCGCAACACCCTGGCCGAATGCGCTCGCCACGGCCTGAAGACCGCCCTGGAGGCCATCCCCTGCGCCATCGCCAACGGCTGGCAGAGCCTCGTCTGGGAACGCCTCACCGCCCCGCGTGGAAGCGGCAGCGGGGGCGGATTCAACCGGCCTCACAACGGCGGCAACGGCATCCCAGGCAGCGTGTTTTGCAACAAGCCCCGCCCTCGAAACCAGGCCTACCTCGCATCGGAAGCCACGCTCGGCCTCACGGCGGATCAGATCAGCAAGTTCTGACCTTTGCGCCTAACTACTTTTCAAACAAACGAAACACACAACACCTGATCAACGCCGCATGACCGCCATGACTGCCACGCCGCCTGTGAAACCCAAGAACGAGTCCGCCCTCGAAAAGCTGGACCGCCTGCTCCAGAAAATCGCCGAGCGCACCAGCGAGTTCGAGAAGCAGCTCGATGCCGAGCCACAGACCCTGCACTGCGGCATGCATGGCCCCGACCAGCGGCGGCTGGATCGCGATGCCTCCATCCAGGCCGCGCGGCCCGTTTACACCTGCCCCGGCTGCGAGCAGGCGAAGTTTGAGCAACGCTACCTCCAGCGCATGGAGGAGGCAGAAATCCCCGCCGATGTGCGCCATGCCACCCTGGAAAACTTCCGCACCGATCTCCCCGGCGTGATGCCAGGCCGTGGCCACCACACGCCCGTGCAGTTCCTGGAGGCCGCACGCCAGTTTGCCACCGGCAGCCTGCGCAACCTCATCATCGCAGGCACCCCCGGCATCGGCAAAGGCCACCTCGCCGCCGCCCTGGCCCGGCATGAAATTCTGCTGGGCCGCCGCGTGCGCTGGATCGAGTGCGCGCGCCTCTTTGCCAATTTCCACCGCGCCTACCAGACCGAGACTGGCGACGCCCTGCTCACGCGATACGCCGCGCCCTCCCTGCTGATCCTCGATGAAGTCTGCCTGCGCGATCTCCCTGCCGATGGTGAAGAGATCCTCTTTGCCATCCTCGACCGCCGCCACAAGGCCGGACGCCGCAGCATCCTACTGGGCAACAAGCCCGCCCAGGAAACTCGCCACTGGCTGGGCGACCGCATCAGCGACCGCCTCCGCTCCGGCGGCGTTACTTTTTGTTATGGCGAATGGCCCAGCGCCCGCGGCTCCACCAACGATGGGGCTGAGTTTTGATGGGTGGAATATGGTTCTCTGTTTAAATAGATGACACCCCTCACGGCACCACGGTCACAGGCGTGCCCATGGGGCAGGCGAGGAAGAATTTCTCGGCCATGTGGCCGGGGAGGCGGATGCAGCCGTGGGAGGCGGGGTAGCCGGGGAGATAGCCCTGGTGCATACCCACGCCGCCGTAGATGCGCATGAAGTAGTACATCTTCGCTCCTTCAAAACGGGTGCCGGGTGGGCGGCGGTCCTTGCGGTTGTCAATGTTCGTCATCACCACGTTGCCGTACATGTCCTCGTAGTCGCCGTAGATGGAGGATTTGTGGTCGATGTCCTTCTCGATCACGCGGTATCGGCCCGGGCGGGTGTCATACCCTTCGGAGCCGGAGGAAATGGGAGAGCCGCCGGCGAGGTGGCCGCCTTTGTAGAGATAGACCATCTGCTCGCCTAGGACGATGCGGATGGACGGGCGGCCCTGCATCCCATCGGCATACCAAAAGGAGCTATCGCTGCGGAACAGGCCCATCACGCGGGAGGGCAGTTTTTTGGCCACATTCACGCCCTGCTGCCCATAGCGAAACAGGTTCTGCCCATAGGACGGCTGGCCCCCGTAGGCGGGCTGCCCGCCATAATAGGGCTGGGTGGAGCAACTGACGCTGAGCAGCGGCAGGAGGAGCAGGCAGGCGGAAAGTAGGCGGGGGAAGGTCATGCGGAGGGTGATACGGATGAAAGCATAAAGATAGCCTGCTTGGACAGATAAGTTTCAGTCCCGCTTCTGCTCTTGCATCCGGGAACGCTCCATGCCTTCATGGGCGCGCATGAAGCGCCTCCTCACTCTTTTCGCCTTTTTTACCACTGCTGTCCTGGCCGGGGAACCTGCACCCCTGGCACCCGGCCTTTCGCCAGAGGTAAAACCCTGGCAGCAAAACAGCATCGACCTGGAAGTGGGCTACCTGTGGAAGGTGGGCGGTGACACGCCGCTGGACTATGAAAGCGCCCCGGTGATGCTGTCCTGGCGCCCGGCCTACATGATGCACCATGTTTTTGAAGACGGTTCTGCCATCGTCGTACGCAGCCGCTTTGCCGCCATCGGCCAGGCCATCCTCCAGGGTCCTGAAAATCACTACTTCGGCTTCATGGCCGCCCCGTCCCTGGAGTATTGGGATGCCACCGGCACCTGGTCCGTGTATGGCCAGCTCGGCGGTGGTCTGGGCTGGATTGATTCCCAGGGCGTGACCGGCGGCCAGGGCCAGGACCTGACCTACAATTGGTTCGCCGCCGCAGGCGTCTCCTACGCCGTGGCTCAAAATGTGGACCTGCGCCTGGGCGCGATGTTCCAGCACCTGTCCAACCAGGGTGCCACCGATCCGAATCCGGGGCTGAATTCCCTGGGTGTCACCCTGGGCGTTACCTGGAGTTTCTAATCCGGCTTCATGTTCAGCATCGTCGAAGCCATCCGTCAGCGTGCGACGCCCCAAGCGGTCGCGTTGGTCCAGAAAGACCGCACGCTCAGTTACGAGTCCCTTTTCCAGCAGTGCGATGCCCTCGCTGCGGTGATCCGGCAGCATCTGCCGCGTGATCCCGCGCGGGCGGACCGCCTGCGCATCGGGGTGCACTTCCCCAGCAGCCTGGACTATGTGCCCCTGGCGCTGGCCACCCTGGCCGCCGGGGCCTGCTTTGTGCCCATCCCGGATGAACTGGCCGATGAGGAAAAGCGCGACCTCGCCACCCGCACCGGCATGGATGCCGTGCTGGTGCTGGAAACGCTGGCCGGCTGGCTGCCTGAGGGCACGCAAAAGCTGGGCGACTTCAGCGTGGCCGAACAAAAAGTGCTGATCCAGCGCCTGCCCGTCGCCACGTCCAGTTTCCCGGCGGCGGCGTTTGAAGGGATCAATCCCGCCTTCATCCGATTTAGCTCCGGCACCACGGGCAAATCGAAGGGCGTGCTGCTTTCCCACGAGTCCCTGCTGGAGCGCATCACCGCCGCCAATGAAGGCCTGCGCATCGGCCCGGGTGACCGCGTGCTGTGGGTGCTGCCCATGGCGCATCACTTTGCCGTCTCCATCGTCCTGTACCTCTACCACGGGGCCACGACCATCATCGAGGAAACCCACATGGGCGAGGACCTGCTGCGCGCGGGGGCAGAACAAAAGGCCACCGTCATGTACGGCAGCCCCGTGCACTACCGCCAGCTCGTGGAGGCACCGCCCGTGGGCGAGTGGACCACCCTGCGCCTGGCCGTGGCCACCGCCGCTGCGCTGGATGCTGCCACGGCGGAGAAATTCCGCGCCCGTTTTGGCCGTGATCTCGTGCAGGGCCTGGGCATCATCGAGCTGGGCCTGCCCGTGCTGAACCTTACAGGGGCTCAAGAGGCCCCCGAGGCCATCGGCCTGCCACTGAGCGCCTACGAATGCCTGCTGAAGGATGACACGGGCCGCGAACCGCCTGCGGGTGAGCCGGGTGAAATCTGCCTGCGTGGCAAGGGCATGTTCGATGCCTACCTGGACCCCTGGATGCCGCGCGCGGAAGCCCTGGATGCGGAAGGCTGGTTCGCCACAGGTGACCTGGGCCGCCGCGATGCTGCGGGCCGCGTGACCATCTGCGGGCGCAGGAAAACGCTGATCAATGTCGGGGGCATGAAGGTGTTCCCGGAGGAAGTGGAGCGCGTGCTGGATTGCCACCCGAAGGTGCAGCGCTCCCTCGTCGAGGCCCGCCTGCATCCGCTTTATGGGGAGGTGCCCATCGTGCGCTACATCGCCAGCCCCGAGGGTGCCCCCACCACGATGGAGCTGCGCAACCACTGCCGCGCCCACCTCGCCGGGTACAAGATCCCCCTGCTCTTCAGCGCCGTGCCGGAACTGCCCCTGACCGCCAGCGGCAAGTTGAAGCGCGCTTAAAGTCAAAAGCCGGGCGGCGGTGTACAAAGCATCGCCGCTCCGGATTTGTAGTCTGGGTGAGCTGCTTGGTCGTAGCCTAACCTCTCTAAACCGGGGCCTTGGCGGCTGCGGCGACGACCTTTTGCAGCTCGGTGAGTTCGCGGTGGAGGTCGAGGCTTTCTCGCTGGAGATCGGCCACTTCCTGGGGATCCAGGTTCGGGTGCTTGAGCTGGGTCTGCAGGCGCTGGTGCTGCTGCTTCAGGCATTTCAGCGACAGGATTTGCAGGGAGTGCTGCGCATCCACCAGCTTGCCCGGAGGCGGGGCCATGTGCTGCACCTGGGTCAGTGCGGCCTCTTCGTCCCGGTCGAGGGTGAAGAGGAAGGTGTTGAAGGAATCCGGGTTCGCGGGCTCGAAGTCGCCTAACCAGACGCGTGACAAAAGCTCCATGCCGACGAGGTCATGCAGCACATTTTGTTCGCCATGTTCGCGCAGCCAGAGCAGGATTTCGGGATCGGAAAGGGCCAGGCGGCAGAGCATGAGGGCGGTGGCATCCTGCGCAGCCAGCAGCTTTTCCCCCGCGCGTTCGTTGGTTACTTCCTTCTTGTTACGGTTGCTCAGGCCCTTTTCGGCCTTGGTCACCAGCTTGCGCATGATTTCCTCGGAGATGCCCAGGCTGTTGGCCACCCGCTGGATGGTGGTCTGCTTGGCAATGGGCGTGTCGAAGAGCTTGACGTTTTCCGCCATCTCTTCGGCGAACTTGATGCGCTCTCGCATCTCGGTCAGGTCACGGCGGGAGCCGACGCTGGCGAGCTGGTAATCCACGAAGTCCTTGGCATGTTTGACGAGTTCGCCAAAGGCCTCCACACCTTCCTTGCGGATGTAGGAGTCGGGGTCTTCGCCCTTCGGCAGCATGGCCACTTTGACAATGAGGCCGTAGGGGGCCAGGGCCTGGAAGGCGCGCTCGGCAGCCTTGTAGCCAGCGTTGTCCGAGTCATAACAAAGCACGATTTCATCGGCCTGGCGCTTCAGGGCTTTGGCGTGGAATTCAGTGAAGGCGGTACCCTGGCCTGCGACCACGTTTTGAAACCCGGCCTCATAGACCATGAGGGTGTCAATCTGGCCTTCGCAGACGATGGCCTGGCCTGCCTTGGAGATGCCGCGTTTGGATTTGTCGAAGCCGAAGAGGACCTTGCTCTTGTTGAACAGCGGGGTCTCGGGCGAGTTCAGGTACTTGGCGGCCTTGGCATCGGCCTCCAGCACACGTCCGCTGAAGGCGATGACCTCGCCATTGTCATTGCAGATGGGGAACATCAGCCGGTGGCGGAAGCGGGGGTAGGCATCGCCGCGTTCTTCACTCGTGGCCAGGATGCCGGCCTCGATGAGCAAGCCGGAGCCGATCTTGTTTTTCATGGCCCATTCCCGCAGCGGCTGGGTATTGGGCGGGGCGTAGCCGAGCTTCCAGCGTTTGGCCACCTCGGCGCTGATGCCCCGGTTTTTCAGGTACTGCCGGGCGGCATCGGCCATGGGGTGCTTCATCAGCAACTGGTGATACCAGGTGGCGATCTCCTGATGCACGCGGATGAGGGAGCTGCGCAGCTTGGCCGCGGCCTCGGCATTGGCGTCCCAGACTTCTTCCTCGATGCGGATGCCGGCCTGCTCCGCCAACCGCTTCACCGCCTCCATGAAGGTGAGGCCATCGTGCTCCATGACAAAACGGAAAGCATTCCCCCCCGCGCCACAGCCGAAGCAATGGTAGGAATTGGTGGAGGGACGGACGTTGAAGGAGGGGGACTTTTCGTTGTGAAAGGGGCACAGGCCCACCCAGTTCGTCCCGGCCCGGCGCAGCTTCACGGAGCGCCCCACCAGGTCCACGATGTCCGTGGCGGCGAGCACTTGCTGCAGGGTTTCTTCCGGGATGCGAGGCATGGGGTGGAGAAGATGGCGGAGGCCAGGGCAGTGTGCAACTGGCGCATCATCTTGGTAGGGCGGCTGGTCCCCAGCCGCAGCCCTGCCCCCTACGTCCGCGCTTTCCGCCGCAGGCATCGTCTTGGTAGGGCGGCTGGTCCCCCAGCCGCAGCCCTGCCCCCCTACGTCCGCGCTTTCCGCCGCAGGCGCATCGTCTTGGTAGGGCGGCTGGTCCCCAGCCGCAGCCCTGCCCCCCTACGCCCGCGCTTTCCGCCGCAGGCGCAGCCACAGGAGGGACAGCGCCAGGGTGCCCAAAAACCAGCCCGGCCACCACGTGAGGCTAGTGGCGAAGATGCGCAGATCCCCCGAAGGCAGCGCGAGGTCCTTTTGCAACCACTGGGTGTGCCAGCCAAAGAGCAGCGTCATCACGCCATAGGCGAGGTTCATCGTCAGGCCGCGAAAGCTGAGAGCAGTGGCGCGGCGGGCGGAGTCCACAATGTCATTCAGGTAATAGGAGAGAAAGAACTGCAGGAAGCGCATGGCCAGCATCAGCGGCACCACCAGGGCCACGCCCAGAAAACCGGGCTGCGGACAGGCGGCGAAAAGCAGGCCCACCAGGGTCATGACGGCCAGCCAGGTGAAATTCGACCGCTGGCTGCCCTGGGTGGACATGCGCTCCATCAGCCCCGCCGTGGCCAGGCCCAGGAGCGAAGCCACCGTGCCGATGATGCCATACCAAGCCTCCGTGATGCCGACGAGGCGGTAGAAGTTGCTGGAGACGGTGAGGAAGAGGCGGATGATGCTGTCAAAGACGACGCCGAGGAGGATGAGCGTGAAGGCGGCCTCTGTGCGCCAGATCCAGCGCCCGGTTTCCAAAATGCGCGCAAAGGCCAGCCGGGCCTCATGCAGCCAGCCGCCGGTGCGCGCGACGATGGCCGTGGCGGGTTCCGTCATGCGCAGGGTCACCAGCAGGCAGGCGATGCCGGTGAGGAAATTTAGCCCCAGGGGGATCTTCATGGTCCAGGCGCGGGGCACCTCCCCCAGGCCCAGCCACGCGAGCGCGGCGCTGACTTTGCCATGGTCATAGAGCAGACCGCCGCTGACGGAGGAGACGATGAATCCCAGGGCCATGGCGCGGCTGAGCTGGGCCATGACCTTTGGCCACAGCACCGGGCGTTCCGCCTCCGGCAGGGAGTCATAGGTCAGGGCTTCGTCCGCCCCGCTGGCGGCCGCTTCAGCAGCCCCGCTGAGGATGCGGTTCAGCACAAACAGCCACAGGACGACATCGTGATTCCCCACGGGCATGAGGCACAGCACGCCCATCTCCGCCACCATCAGCCAGCCTGCGGCGACGATGAGCGGGCGGCGGCCAAACTGGTCTGCCAGGGCCCCGGAGGGCACCTCCAGCAGGACGATGGTGATGGCCCAAACGACATTCAGCGCGGCGAATTCGCCAATGCTCAGCCCCAGGTCCAGAAACAGGACGGTGAAGATGGGGTAGTAGAAGCGGCAGTTAAACAGCAGCCGGAACCAGATGAAAAGACGGGCATTGAGAGGCATCGGCGAGGGGAGTGGAAAGGGTGCGTGAGAGTGGGGCAGGAGGACGAGACTGGCAAAGCAGATCCCTGGCCTTTTTTCGTTACCAGGTGCCTACGTCCGCCGTTAGGCCCCGGCGTATGTCACCTTCGCTGAAAAATACCCTGGTCGGGCTGATCCTCCTCGCCGTCCTCTTCCTCATTGTGGAGCGTGTGCTGGGCAAGGCGCGCGGGCCGCTGCTGCGCCGGGGCTGGCTGACGGACGTGGCGTATTTCTTTTTCACACCTTTTGTTACGCGGGTGCTTTCCAAAGGCGGGCTCATCCTGCCTGCCGTGCTGCTGGTGTGGTGCGGGGTGGCCAGTGCGGAGGACTTTCGCCAGCAGACCTACGCGGGCTTTGGCCCCCTGGCTAGGCAGCCCTTATGGCTGCAAGCGATCGAGATCTACGTGCTGGCAGATTTCCTGGCTTACTGGAGCCATCGCCTCTTCCACGGCGGGCGCTGGTGGCCCTTCCATGCGGTGCATCACAGCTCGGAAGATCTGGATTGGCTGAGCAGCATCCGGGTGCATCCGGTGAATGATCTGGTGAACAAATTCATCCAGGTCACGCCTCTCCTGCTGCTGGGATTCAACCCCTGGGTCACGCTGTCCACCGCGCCCTTTTTCACCCTCTACGCCATCTTCCTGCATGCGCGGGTGGACTGGGACTTCGGGCCGCTGCGTTACGTCATCGCCACGCCGATGTTTCATCGCTGGCATCACAGCCGTCTGCGCGAGGCCTGGGACAAAAACTTCGCGGGCCTCTTCCCCTTTTGGGATCTGTTCTTTGGCACCTTCTTCATGCCCCGTGGTCGCGTGCCGGAGGACTTTGGTGTGGCCGGAGGATTCCCCCAGGACATGGCGGGCCAGCTTTGGGAACCGGTGCGGCGGCTTTTGCCTAACCAAAAGAGCCGACATGAAGAGGTGGAGGCATCTTCACATTAGGCCGTGTGGTGTCCTGCAATGCAGGGTTGGTTTTGTCGTGCGAAGTGCCCTAAGCGGGCGGCAGCGGATCGGAATCGGGGCATTCGCAAAGCCTTGATCATCAATGATTTGATGGGTGATGGCGATAAGTTGGCACACGCCATGCCCTTGGAAGATGCTGTCCTATTTCAAACCCCTCACCCATCATGAAAAACACATTCCTCCCTCTTGCTGCTGCCTTCACCTTGCTGACTCCGATGATGACGATGGCAGGTCCCAAAGAAGACGAACAGGTGCGCCAGGCGGCGGCGGTGATGAACCGCTTTAAGTCGATGCCTGAAACCGAAATCCCCCAGCACGTGCTGCGCCATGCCAAAGGCCTGGCTATCGTGACGATGACCAAAGGTGGCTTCATGTGGTCGGGCAAAGTGGGCCAGGGCGTCGTCGTGGCCCGCAATGGTCGTAGCTGGTCCGGCCCCTCCTTCATCGGCACCGGTGGTGTCGGCTTTGGTCCCCAGATCGGTGGTCAGGTCACCGAGTTCATCTTCGTGCTGAACACGCCCGAAGCCGTGCGCGCTTTCTCGAATGACGCCAATGTCCAGCTCGGCGGTGCCCTCAGCGTCGCTGCCGGTCCCGTGGGCCGCAGTGCGGAAGCAGGCGTCACGCCCAATGCCGCTGTGTATGCCTACAGCCGCAGCCAGGGCCTCTTTGCCGGGGTCTCCCTGGAAGGCACGGTGATCGCCACCAAGAAGAAGGCCAACCAGCGCTACTACAATCGCCCGGTGGAAGCCTCCACCATCCTGGCCGGCAAGGTCCGCGCCCCCGCCAGCGCCAGCCAGCTCCGCCGCACCCTGTAAGGCGCGATAAGGCCCTGCGATAGACGATCCCCCCCAAAGCGGCCCCGGTTTTCCTGGGCCGCTTTTTTTGGGTCGCCGCGTCCGCAAAAATGTAGCCGCGTCCGCCAGGACGTGGGGGTTTGGGAGTGTCGAAAGCATAAGAACTCTCGCCCCAGACCACCCGCTGGCGCGGGCAGCTACGTGTAGCCGCGTCCGCCAGGACGTGGGGGTTTGGGAAGTGTCGAGAGCGTGAGAGCCCTCGCCCCAGACCACCCGCTGGCGTGGGCAGCTACGATGTAGCCGCGTCCGCCAGGACGTGGGGTTTGGGAAGTGTCGAAAGCGTGAGCCCCCTCGCCCAGACCACCCGCTGGCGCGGGCAGCTACGTGTAGCCGCGTCCGCCAGGACGTGGAGGTTTGGGAATGTCGAAAGCGTAATAGCCCCCGCCCCAGACCACCCGCTGGCGCGGGCAGCTACGGGGGCATCCTTCCATTTTGATAAGCCATCAAACGCCAGTAGCGTAACCAATAGTCGGACAAAGATGGCGTGAGTTCGGGATATCCCGGAATCATGCAGCCTCTGAAGGGCCAGTGAACTTTGTCCGAAACCAGGCCAGCCCGCACTGGATTCTCAGCTATGTAATGAGCCAGAGCTTCGAAGGCGTAGCGGTCGCTTTCCTGGGGACGCAAAACATGGTCGTAAGGTTGTTTTTGCCAGATAGCTTTTGTAGCCACCAGCAAAGGCTCAGTTTTTTGGCGCAGGAACGAAATGAATCTTCGTTGATCGGCCTGGGCAGTCCAGCCCACCACCAGCAGATGGGCGTGGTCAGGCATGAGACAATACAAAGGGCAGGCCACTTCATATCGGGAACAGCCATGCAAAAGAGCCCAACGAAACTCCTCATGAAACTTTTCGGAAAGCCAGCCCGTGGCGCGTTGGTCCATCGTTAACGTCCAGTGTATGACACTCCGGCCACGATAAGCATTGGCATTGAGTCGTGGGAGATGCTCTCTCGCTTTCTCTTCGGGCATGAAAGACGACAGCTTTGGGCTACCCAGGATTCAAGGTGTTTTCGCACATCCTTGGAAGATTTTGGCAGCTACAGTAGCCGCGTCCGCCAGGACGTGGGGGTTTGGGGGCGTCGAAAGCGTGAGAACCCTCGCCCAGACCACCCGCTGGCGCGGCAGCTACCTGTAGCCGCGTCCGCCAGGACGTGGGGTTTGGGGAATGTCGATAGCGTAAGAGCCCTCGCCCCAGACCACCCGCTGGCGCGGGCAGCTACAGTAGCCGCGTCCGCCAGGACGTGGGGGTTTGGGGGCGTCGAAAGCGTGAGAACTCTCGCCCAGACCACCCGCTGGCGCGGGCAGCTACAGTAGCCGCGTCCGCCAGGACGTGGGGGTTTGGGAGGTGTCGAAAGCTCTTTTTACCCGCGTGGCAAATCCAGGCTTGCATCGGGGTGATGGTTTCCTGTTTCTGGAGACGTTCTCTTCCGCCTTATGAACCGCCGCTCCTTTTTCCGTTCCTCCACCGCCCTGGCCGCTGCCTCTGCGGGGGCCACCCTCGCGCCACGTGCCTCCGCCGCCGTCATTGACAAAGCGGCGGCAGATCCCGCCTACAAGATCAAGAACAGCGGCATCAAGCACACCCTCATGGGCTGGTGCTGGAAGCCGATGGACACGCTCGTTTTGGCCCAACATGCCAAGGACATCGGGCTGGTGGGCATCGAGGGCATCGACAAAAAATACTACCCGGATATGAAGAAACTGGGCCTGGGCATCAGCCTCGTGGGCTCGCATGGTTTTGCCAAAGGGCCCTGCAACCCGGAGAACCGCGACTTCGTCATCAAGAGCCTCACCGAAGGCATTGATCTGGCCTCCGATGTGGGCTGCAAAAAGGTCATCACCTTCACCGGCATGAGCTTTGAAGGCATGGACCGCGACAAGGCCATCCAAGACTGTCTGGACACCTGGAAGGCGGTGCTGCCCCATGCGGAAAAGAAGGGCATCACGCTGGTGCTGGAGCACCTGAACAGCCGAGATAGCAGTCACCCCATGAAAGGCCACCCCGGCTACTTCGGCGATGACGTGGACTTCTGCGTGGACCTCATCAAGCAGATCGGCAGCCCCAACTTCAAGCTGCTGTTCGACATCTACCACGTCAGCATCATGAATGGCGATGTCATCCGCCGCATGCGCCAGCACAAGGATTACATCGGCCACCTGCACACCGCCGGCAATCCTGGCCGCTGCGAGCTGGACGAGAACCAGGAGATCAACTACCCCGCCATCATGAAGGCCGCCCTCGAGATCGGCTACCACGACTACGTCGCCCATGAGTTCATCCCCACCTGGGACGATCCCATCCTGGCCCTGAGGCATGCCTGCATGGTGTGTGATGTTTAACGCCTAACAAACCATGAAAAACACACTCGTCTGTCTGTTGCTGGCTCTGAGTGCTACCTTGAGTGTGGCGGAAGAGAGTCTCATCACCAGCTTCGGAAATCACTCCTATGCAGAGCACGGCGTGGTGGTGGAGGTCACGGATAGTGGCGAAGACTTGGGTTGCATCCTGGCTAGGTTTGATGTGCCAGGTTTCCAAGGAGAGGTGGGGTTGGGTAAGAACGATTCCCTGAAGATGATCTGTGGGAAATGGGCCCTGCAATTTGTGCCGCCTAACGAACTGTGGATTCACGATGGCCAGGGGCAGATCCGGCTTCTGGAAAGAACCCTCACCCCTCGCGGCTTCAAGAACTCTTCCAGTGGTGCGGTGCCTGAACTCCTGATTAGAGCCCCGGTGAAGCTGCGGCAGCAAATGGCAGCCAGCCAAATAAAGAAGGCTGAAGTCCGATGATTGGTGATTACATAAGACCTACTTCGAGGACCAGAGTCGCTGGGGAGGTTTAGGTGGCTTTCGCCACAAAAGTACTTCCAGGGGTTCTTCGCGCTCCAGTCCGGGGTAAGATTTCCAAATTTCTCCTTCCCTCGCTCGCACATCTCCTTGAAGAATGCCGCGCTTTCCGGCGTTCTTTGTGACCGCTTTTCCGAAAAACCTGTCCTTCCCCTGTCAACTGCCTCATGTCCTCCCCCAAAGCTCCTTCCTCCACAGGCCGCAACATGGCCCTCATTGCTGCTTTCCTGGGCTGGCTGTTTGATGGATTTGAAATGGGGCTGTTTCCGCTCATCGGCAAACCGGCGCTGCAGGACCTGCTGGCCTCCCGCATCGCCCCGGAGCTGATGACGGCGACTCTGGACCGTTGGTTCAGCGTGATCATCGCCACCTTCCTCGTCGGCGCGGCGACGGGCGGTGTGTTCTTTGGCTGGCTGGGCGACCGCATCGGCCGGGTGAAGGCCATGTCGTTTTCCATTTTCACGTACGCCATTTTTACGGGTCTGTGCGGCTTTGCCACCGAGGCTTGGCATGTGGCCATCCTGCGCTTCATCGCCTCCCTGGGCATGGGTGGCGAGTGGGCCCTGGGGGTGGCCTTGGTGAACGAACTTTGGACCAAGGGCAACCGCGCGTTTGTAGCCGGAGCCATCGGTGCGGCGGCCAATATCGGCTACCTGCTGGTGGCTGGGCTGAGCCTGGGCATGAACACCTTCATCGGCACCATGCGTAGCTGGACGCTGGCCCTGGGCGGCTCTGAAAATCTGGCGAACTATCTGCTAGACCACCAGGCCTGGCGCTTCCTCATGATCATCGGCGCGCTGCCTGCACTGATCATCTTCCTGATCCGAATCTTTGTGCCAGAATCCGACAAGTGGGAAGAAGAGAAGGCCTCCGGCAAGACCAGTCACTGGAGCACGGTGGATCTCAATGGCGTGCTCATCGGTGCCATCGCCGCCATGGTCATCATCTGGTCTTGGTCGCCCATGGGCATCGATGCCGGGGTCACCACGGTGGTCGCCGCACTGATCACGGTCACCTGCTTTGCCATCGTGGTGTGGGGCTACCTGCTGCCCGTGCGTCGTTACCTGGGCCGTGCAGAAAGCGCCGGCAGCATCACGGAGCAGAGCCGCATCACCATCCGGCGGAATTTGATCCTGGGCGCAACTCTCGCAGGCATCGCCCTGCTGGGTACCTGGGGCGCAGCGCAGCAGAGTGCGAAGTGGTCCAGTTCGTCCGAACTGAATGCCAATGGCTACACCAACGTGGCCCAGTTCACCCAGATCGCCACCTCCCTGGGGGCCATCCTGTTTGCCTTCATCGCCCCGGTCATCGCCAATATCCTGAACCGCCGCCAGACCTACTTCCTCATGTGCGTGGCCGCCCTCGGCTCCGCCCTGCTTTTCTACAAGACGAACACCATCATTGGCCCCTGGTTCTTTGCCACGGCCTTCCTCATGGGCGGCCTCACTGCGAGCTTCTATGGCTTCTTCCCGCTGTATCTGCCGGAGCTTTTCCCGACGAGCGTGCGCGCCACCGGCCAGGGTTTCTGCTTCAATGTGGGCCGCATCATCGCTGCCATCGGCGGTCTGCAGATCGCCAACCTGGTGGGCGTGTTCGGCTCCTCGGCGAATGCTTACTCCGCCCTCTGCGCGATCTACATTGCCGGGATGCTGCTGGTGTGGTTCGCCCCGGAGACGAAGGGTAAAGCGCTGGCTTGAGGCAGTTGCGGAACTGAACCAAGCAGGCCACAGTACCTGCTCCCCTTTTTTCCGTGGCCTCCTTTTACACTTACGAACAGCTCCAGCACTGGGCCGATGTGGCCTCCACCCTGCAACCTCCAGCACGGCTGGCGGTCATCGGTGATCCCATCGGCCATTCGAAGTCCCCGCAGATGCACAACCCGGCTCTGAAAGCCTGCGGTTTGGAGGCGCAGTACGTGCGGGTGCAGGTGCCCGTGGGCCAGGTGAAGGAAGCCTTTGGCCTGTTCATTCAAAACGGGTTCCAGGGGGTGAACATCACCATCCCGCACAAGTTCGAAGCGCTGGATGCCGTGGACTTTGTGGACCCGCTGGCCCGCCGCCTGGGCGCGGTGAATACCCTGGCGATTCGCGAGGGAAAGATGCACGGGTTTAATACCGATGGCCCAGGCTTCCTGCGCAGTGTGAAGGAAGCCTTCGGTGCGGAGGTGAAGGACTTGCGCGTGCTCATTCTCGGTGCTGGCGGTGGTGCCGGGCGCGCCGTGGCCGTGCAGAGCGTGCTGGCGGGATGTCAGCATCTTTGGTTAGCCAACCGGACTGAGGCCAAGCTGGCTCCGCTGGTGCAAGAGCTCGCGTCTTTAGGTTCTGCCCAAGTGCAGACCTGCACGCTGGATCATGCCGATTTGGCAGCGCAGTTGGCGAACGTGGATCTCATCGTCAACGCGACCTCCCTGGGCATGAAGCCCGAGGATGCCCCGCTGCTGCCCGATGGCTGCCTGGAGTCCCGCCACTGTGTTTACGACATGGTGTATCGAGCCAGCGGACCGACGGAACTCATCCAGGCTGCGGTGAACGTCGGGGCTCGTCATGCCGATGGCATGTGCCTGCTGCTGCATCAGGGTGCGATCTCCTTTGAGCACTGGTTCCCCGGTGTCACCGCACCATTGGAAGCGATGCGGCAGGGGCTGGCGGATGCGAGTTAAGAGGTCCTCACAAAGACACGATGTCCTTGGCCAAAGCAGATTTAGTTTGGATACAAACCAGCTAGGTGTTCATTGCTGGTTATGATCCGCCCATCCACCCTTGGCCGTCATGCCTGGATGTCATACTTGGCCATAGCCACCCCAGCGGTGGCTGTATGCAGTGTATCAGGCATTATCGCCTGTATCAGTGGTTGGGAGGACATCGGGCCCGTGGAGACTCCATCAGTTCCTGACTGGCAACGAAACGTGAGCCTCATGGCCCTGGTGAGTTGGCCATTCATCTGGCTTGCCAGCCTTTTGATGGCGCATCGGTTTGACCTGCCGGGGTATCGGCTACTGCCTTATGGGGTCAATCTTTTGCCCGCAGGCTGGTTGTTTGTAGAGATCTTATGGTCGTCGGCAGCGGAGTGGAGGGACTTTGACTGGATGTCGGCCTATCTAGGAGGACTGGTCTTGCTGCTCATCATCGGCCTTGCCGCTGCCCTGTTTAACGATGACACTCCCGGCCAGGAAGAACCAGCCATTGGTTAGGCCCAGTGAAATTTGGTTGTGACCAGGCTGGCAGCCTTAACCCCTCAAAGGCACCACCTTGCGGTCCAGGTCATGGCTTGCATGAATGTGGCGCACTGTGCCGCTGCGGGAGCGCATGAGGATGCTGTGGGTCTCCACCCGATGGCCGATGAGCTTCACGCCGGGGAGCAGCGGGCTGTCGCTGATGCCCGTGGCGCAGAAGAGGGCGCTTTCGCCCATGATCAGGTCATCGCTGCGGAAGACCTGGTTCATCTCGGCCTCGCTGGTGGTGAGGGCCACTTCCGCGCGGTGCGCCTCGTCGTGGAACCACATGCGCACATCCATGTCACCGCCCAGGCACTTCAGCGCAGCCGCGGCCAGCACGGCCTCCGGGCTGCCGCCCATGCCCACGTACATGTCCACACCGCTGTCTGGCAGGGAGGGTGCCACGGCGGCGGTGATGTCGCCATCGGTGATCATGCGTAGGGCCGCACCGCAGGAGCGCACCTCCTCAATGAGGGCGCCATGACGCGGGCGGTCCATGGTCACGACCACGACATCGCGCATGTTTTTGCCCAGGGCCTCGGCGACAAAGGCGATGACTTCCTTCAAAGGCATGTCCAGGAAACTACGGTCGCCTTTCTTCTGCAAAGCACGTTTCACCGCAGGGCCATAGGCCAGCTTGTGGCTGTAAAAGCTGGGGATGTTTTTCATCGCGCTCGGTGCCCCGTCCGGCTTCTGCGCAGCGGCGATGACGGAGATGCTGTTAGGCGTGCCCTTGGCAATGTTCGTGGTGCCGTCAATCGGATCGAGGGCAATGTCAAAACGCGGGCTGCCTGTCTTCCAGGTGCCCAGGTGCTCGCCCACAAAGATGCCGGGGGCATTGTCCTTGATGCCCTCGCCGATGATCACCTCTCCCCGGATGTCCAGGAGGTCGAAGACGCCGTAGATGGCGCTGCAGGCCGCCGCATCCGCCAGCTCCTTTTCACCTCGGCCTAACCAATGAATGGACTGAAGGGCTGCATTCTCCGTGGCACGCACGAATTCAAATTCGAGCACGCGTTCGAGGTCGAGAGGACTGCGCAGGGGCGGAAGGTTGGAGGACATGGTGGTTGGTTAGCGGAACAAGGCCCAGGCGACCCAGACTGCCAAGGACGGAAGTGTATCCGATTTGGCAATCCCTGTTCAGTTCCCGGCAAGATAGAAGCTGAGGGCAGGAATGGAAAACACCTTCACATTCATTTTCAGGTCTTGGCATGGCGGGTGGTTCCTGCCACTATTCACGGATGACCCTCCGCCCGCTGGCTGATCTAGATGCAGATCTGCGTCAGGTGCTCTCGCAGCGCCTGAGGGTGCGCTGGACCCATACCTCCACGGCCCTGGAAGGAAACACGCTGAGCGAGGGGGAAACTCTGGGCGTGCTGGAGTACGGCCTGACCATCGCAGGCAAGCCCCTGGCACACCACAATGAGGTGTTGGGCCATAGCCGGGCCATGGACCTGCTGGATCAAATGATTGGCCGAGCCCTGGCTCCGGCGGATCTTTTTGCACTCCATCAGGCTGTGCAGACGGCCGTCGTGGTGGATGCTTTTCAACCCGTGGGAGCCTGGAAGGTGGAACCGAATTCCACCCTGGCGAAGCAGGGCGGTAAAACGGTCATCAATGACACCTACGCCTTTCCGGCGGATGTCCCCGAGTTGATGAACGCCTGGCTGGCGGAGCTGAACCAGCGTTGTCTCGCAGATTCTGCTGACGGATTTGAAGACTATGTGTGGGCACACGCCACCTTTGTCCGCATCCATCCATTCGCCGACGGCAATGGCCGCATGGCGCGCCTGCTCGCAAATCTGCCTTTACTGAACCGTGGGCAGATGCCGCTTCTCATCCCTGCCGAACAGCGGCTGGCCTACATTGAGGCCCTCGCCACTTGGCAGCTCGCTTGCGGGCCCATGAAACGTGGCCAGCCTCTGATGGTGCAGGAGGAAAAACTGCAACCTTTCCAGGCTCTCTGTGTCGAAGCGCAGGCCGCTGCTCAAGCGATGCTGGACGAAGTACTGCAACTCCAACAAAAACGCCGTCTCTCATGATCCTTTCCGCCCAGCATCTGACCAAGAAGTTCCCTGGCGTCATCGCTCTCAAGGACGTGTCGTTCGACCTGCGGGCCGGGGAGATCCACGCGCTGTGTGGGGAGAATGGCGCAGGCAAAAGCACGCTGATCAAGCTGCTCTCCGGCATCCATCCGCATGGCAGTTATGAGGGACGCTTTGAGGTCGGCGGGGAGGAGGCGCGGTTTCATTCCATCTCGGATGCGGCGCGGGCGGGCATCGCCGTCATTTATCAGGAACTGGCGCTGGTGAATGAGATGACCGTGGCGGAAAACATCTTTTTAGGCAGCGAGCCGCGCCGTTTTGGCGGTTTCATTGACTGGCCCAAAATTCACCGCGAGGCCAAGGTGCTGCTGGATCGCTTCAAGGTGGACCTGGACCCCGCTGCGCGTGTGGGCTCCCTGGGCGTGGGGCAAAAGCAGCTCGTGGAAATCGTGAAGGCGTTGGCGAAGGATTCGAAGATCCTCATCCTCGATGAACCCACCGCCGCCCTGGCGGAGCATGAGGTGCTGATCCTCCTCGACATTCTCAAGGACCTCCGCGCACGAGGCATGGCCTGCGTGTACATCAGCCACAAGCTGGACGAAGTCTTCGCCATTTCTGACCGCATCACCGTCATCCGCGATGGCAGCAGCATCGTGACGAAGGATGCCCAGGCCATGACGAAGGCGGAGGTCATCCAGCACATGGTGGGGCGCGAAATCACCGACCTCTTTCCGCGCCGGGCCGCCACGCCAGGGGCCACGGTGCTGAAGGTGCAGGACCTTTCCGTGAAGGACGAGCAGGGCCTGCCACGCTTGCACGACATCAGCTTTGACCTCCGTGCGGGCGAGGTCCTGGGCATTGGTGGTCTCATGGGTGCGGGGCGCACGGAGCTTTTGATGCATCTCTTTGGGGCCTGGGGTCGCCGCAGCAGCGGCCAGGTGGAGCTGAGCGGGCGCAGCCTGGATGGCCTGCCCCCTGCGAAGATCCTGCGCGCCGGGCTGGCCCTGGTGAGCGAGGACCGCCGCCGTTATGGGCTGGTGATCGAGCAGGAAATCGGCTTCAACATGTCGCTCTCCTCGTTAGGCCAGTTCAGCCGCGCGGGTTTCGTCAATCGCAGCGAGGAGACTTTGCGTAACCAGGAGTATTTCAAAAACCTGCGCGTGAAAGCCACCGGGCTGGAGGCCATCGTGGGCCGCCTTTCCGGGGGCAATCAGCAAAAGGTGGTGCTGGGCAAGGCGCTGATGACTGGGCCCCAGGTGGTGATGCTGGACGAACCCACCCGCGGCATTGATGTGGGGGCCAAGCTGGAGATCTACGAACTCATCAATAAACTGACCGCCGAGGGCAAGGCCGTGCTGCTGGTCTCCAGCGAGCTGCCGGAACTCATCGGCATGAGCGACCGCATCCTGATGCTGAACGAAGGCCGCATCGGCGGCAGCTTCACCCGCGCGGAAGCCACGCAGGAAAAGCTGATGGAAGCAGCCATGGGACAGACCCTGGCGGCATGACAACAGCCTGCCAACAGGCTTTGGAATGACGACGTGCCGGACCTCCTGGAAGAGGATTTTTTTGCCATCATGCAAAAAGTACATCCACCTTTTCAGGGGACTCCGAATTACAAGCACACCTGGGGCATGCGGATGCGTCCGCCAGTCCTGGTGCATCAACCACATCATCATTATGAAAAAGTCCATTCTTACCCTCCTTGCCGCCTCCTCCCTTTTCGCCGTGAGCTGCAACAAGGAAAAAGCCGCCATCGACGACCGCAAGGACGCCGCCAAAGAATCCATCGAAGCGCAGAAGGATGCCGTGGAAAAGGCGGCTGAAGCTGCCAAGGACCAGGCCGATGCCAACGCCAAGATCGAGAAGGCCAACATCGAAGCCAACAAGGAAGCCGCCCAGGCCCAGGCTGAAGCTGACAAGAAGAAGGCCGAAGCCGCCGCCGAAGCTGAGAAGGCCCGCGTGGACGCCCAGCCGAAGTAACGGTCACATTTTAGTCTAGAATTTCCCCGTGTTCCGCCAGCCACAAGGCCCGCAGGACACGGGGCTTTTTGCGTCTAGGGAAAGGAGCTTTCCCTTTTTCAGGGGGCCTTGAAGCCGGGGGGGACGAGGTCTTTGACGGCAGCGGCGATGATCTCCTCGATGCCGGAGGCGAAGCGGTTCGGGCGGCCGTAGTAGATCATGGCCCCGGCGGCTTCGTAGCCGCCTTCTTCCCACACTCTCTGGGAGGGTATGTAGCAGGGCACGTCGTTGGTGTAGCTGTTCACCCAGGTGCGGTCGGGGGCGTGCTCCTTTTTGAAGCGGAGGGAGTAATCCACTACGACTTCGCCAGGGAGATTGATGGTGAGGAGGTCGTTGCCGAAGGTCCAGACCTGGACGGTGTAGGGCAGGGCGGCGAGGATCTTTTCACCACGATCCTGGAGGGCGAGGAAATGGCGGGCGTGCTGGGCGGTCCATTTGTTCGCATCCTGGCTGCGCTGCTGCCAGGTGGCGCGGTCGTGGGGAGTGTCGAAGGGCAGTTGCACCTCTTTGCTGGCGCAGGTGAGGGGGCCCAGGACGGGTTTCATCGGGGCATTGATGAGGCGCACGGCTTCCTTGGCCAGCTCCACACCGTGACGTTCCGCATGGGTCAGTTCGCGGCGCGGATAGGGGTTTTGGTCCGCCCCGCAGCCGATGGCGGTCATGGCGACAATGCCTGGAAAGCGGAGTTCGAGCTCCTTTTGCGCGCAGCCTGCCCAGTCCGGGTGAGTTTTGTTGATGGCGAGGGTGGTGCAGTGGCAGGCGTAGCTGCTGAAGATCGCTTGCAGCTTTCCCTCGGTATTGGTGACGCGGAGGACGGGGAGGGCGCGGTCCGTGGGGCCGTAGGGGTTGGGGCTGTTGGCGTATCCCTTGTCCGTTTTAAACCGCCGGTTCATGGCGAAGCTGACCTTGCCGGTGGACCAGTCGAGCCGGGCGGGCTGTTGCTTGGCCAGGGCTTCGGTGACGACGGTGACGAGCTTGGCGGTGAGCTCATCGGCATAGCGCTGCACGGCGGCCTGTTCTTCGGCGGGCAGTTCGGTGCCAAAGAGGAAGGGCAGCACGCCGGGCAGGGCGGGGGCGCAGTGGGTGTGGCTGGAGTGGAGGGAAAGGCGGCTGTCCTCGATGGGGTGACCGGCGGCCTGCAGACGTTTCAGCAGCTCGGCGCGCATGGTGGCGGGCACTCCGCAGTTGTCCACCGTGAGGATGACGGCGCTGGGGGTATCCTGCCAGGTGAGGGCCAGGGCTTTGGCATGGAGCCGCATCTGGATGCCCTCGTGGGGGCCGGTGCGGCTGCCGTAGCCGCTGAGGCGCACGGGGAATTCCGGCGTGATATCCACACTGGCGGCACCGGCTTTCCAGCCGGGCGTCTCGGCGGCCTGGAGGGAGGCGAGGAGCAGCCAAACGCACAGGCTTAAGCAATTTGCCAGATAGATTTTTAACCTCATCTGACAAGGTTGCAAAATACGGCCCCAGATTCCAAGGCTGGAATTGGGTATTTTCGCTCCGTTTTGTCCGCTTTTAGACCCTAAAGGTCATCTGAGGATTACTCCCCGTCATCTTCGGTCCACTCCTGCATGAGGCGGCCGAGTTTGCGCTTCAGGCCGACTTTAGCGGCGGCGGAGAGGCGGTCGATGAAGAGGATGCCATTGAGGTGGTCAATCTCATGCTGGAAGGCGCGGGCGAGGAGGCCATCGGTCTCCCAGGTCTGGGTTTGGCCATCCAGGGTCTGGAAGGTGACTTTTACGTCTTCACTGCGGCGGATGTCGCCACGCAAGCGGGGGAAGCTGAGGCAGCCCTCTTCATCCACATCCTTGTCCTTGCCGAGTTCGAGCTGGGGATTGAGGAAGATGACGGGCATGTGGGCTGGCATCTCAGCAGGCTGGCCATTGATGCGCAGGTAGGTGATGCACTGGGGATTGTGCGAGACATCAATGACGGCGAGCTGGATGTCGCGGGCCACCTGGGGGGCGGCGAGGCCCACGCCATTGGCGGCCTTCATCGTCTCGATCATGTCAGCCGAGAACTGGCGGATTTCATCGGTGACGTCCGTGACGGGGCGGCATTTGGCACGGAGGACGGGATCTGGGTAACGGACGATGGGCAGGACCATGGGGAAACGGGGCGAGAAAGAACGGGTGAGGGGCGGTTGGCGGCCTCTTTATTAGCCTGAAAGCGCGGCTTGGAAAATCTCTTTTATTGGGTGGCCGGGATGTTCGTGGCCCCTTGGCCACCGAGAATGCGGGCGGGGACGTCATTGACGGGGTGGCCCGCTTTGCGCAGGGCATCCCAGACTTTTAAAAGCAGCCCGAGAGAAGTCTTTTTATCGGCCTGGAGTTCCAGTTTGAGCGCAGGCTCGCGTTTTTTGAGGGCGAGGAGAGCGTCTGCCAGTTGGGTGATTTCCACCGGGGTGTTATCCAGAAAGATCTCCTCCTTCTCCGTGATGGCCAGGGCTTTGCGCACTTCTTGTACGGGGGCCGTCTCTCCCAGGGAATCGGAGGTGGGGAGGGTGATTTTGACCTGTTTTTTGGCGTCGTTGAAGCTGGTGGTGGCGATGAAAAAGATGAGAAGGATCACCATGATATCGATGAGCGATACGATGGGGATGGCCGGGACGGGGCGGCGACGGGGGCGCAGGTTCATCTCAGGCGTTCCGGTTCAGGGCTGCGGAATTGGGCCTCGCGCTTCACTTCGAAGTGGGCAAAGAAGGTCTGGATGGTCTCATGCAGGATGGACTCCAGGCGCACGGCGATGTTATCCAGCCGACGGACGAAGTAGGTGTGGGCCAGGACGGAGGGCACGGCCACGAACAGGCCCGCGATGGTGCAGCGCAGCGCCACGCCGATCTCCTTGGCAATGGTGGCGGTATCTGGCCCGGCATCGCTGCCAAAGGCGGAAAACATGCCGACGAGGCCGGCGGTGGTGCCCAGGAGACCCAGCAGCGGGGCGACGGTGACCATGACCTCCAAAATAGAGACGCCGCGCTCCAGGTGGTGCAGGTCTTCCTTGGCGCGGGCGGTGATGGTCTCCACACACTCCTGGCGGCTGGAAAAGGTGCCGCTGATGGCCAGGGCACCCAGGCTGGCCAGGAGGGAGGGGTCTTTTTCCAAGAACTCCTGCAGGGGCTTGATGTCACCCTTCTGGGCATACTTCGGCAGGCTGCGGAGCTGGCTGGCCACGGACGCGGGAAGCACCAGGTGATCCCGCAGCCGCAACCAGGCGGAGATCATGACCGTGACGGCGGCCATGGAGCACAGCACGATGAAGAGCATGACAAAGCCGCCAATCGCCAAAAAGTCCCAGATCTGAGTGAAAAGGCCGGGGCTGCTGCCAGCGGCGGCGGCGAGGAGGTGGTGGGCGTGCATTTAGTAGAGAATGACTTTGTATTCGGCCTTCTGCCTGCCGTCTTCCAGGGTGGACAGCAGATCCGCCGGGATGGGGGGAATCTGGGCATCCAAGATGGCGCGGAGGGTGAGCTCGCGCATGGCCGGGTCGGCATCGCGGGCATCGGAAAGGATGGTGAGATCCTGCGGCACGCCCTTCTTGTCCACATAGAAACGGAAGTGGACGTGACCGGTGCCGACATGGGTGCTGGCCTTCAGCATCTCCTGAAATTTCTGCTCGATGGCGGACTTGATCTTGGACTCGTAAAGGCCGCGCGGAGTGGCCACGGCATCCACGGCATTTTCACCTTCGCGACTGACGGAGCCCTCGGACTTGCTCATGCGGTCAAAGGCGGAGAAGTCGTCTTCGTCCGTGGGGTTCGTCATCAGCGGCGGGGTGTCCTCCGGGATGCGCACCTGGAGCTTGGCGGCGGGGGCCTGGGAGTCTTCGGCTTTGCGCACCTCCAGGGGCAGGCGGTTTTGGTCGGCGGGCATGTTTTCCGCCTCCGCTTTGGCGATCAGGTCGGGCAGGGGAGAGGCCGGCTTTGGCTGCGGCTTGGGGGTGAGGCTGCCGTCCTGATGCTCGCTGTTGTTGAGCTGGGGTTTGACGTCGGTGCGGCCATCCAGCGTGGGCATGGGCAGGGCGGTGGAGGTGGTGGGCGGCAGCATGCTGGCGGCCACGGTATTGCGGTCGGACTGGAATTGGGCGTTCTGGGGCGCGGTGGCCACGGCCTCATTCTGGGTCGTTTTGATGAAGAACTCCGGCGGCGGCGTGAGGGGTGGCGGTTCCGGGATGATCTGATCTGGAAAGATCAGCGTGACTTCGGGGATCTCTTCGACGGCCACTTTTTCTTCCGCCGCAAAATTCCGCCCAGCCTGGCTGCTGATGCCCCAGACGATGAGCAGCAGCAACAGGGCATGAATCGCCACGGAACCGGCGATGCCTGTTTGGAGATGCCTGTCGAGGGTGAGGGTCACAGGAAACTCCTACCATGCGCAAGCTGCGGCGGGAAGCAACCTTTTGGAAAGGCCCCATGCGGACAACCTTGGGAAAGCGGACGTGGCTCTGGCAGGGTTTCTCCCAGGCAGAGTGGCCCGGGGAGGCCGAAGTTTTTTCTTCCACGCGGCGCAGCCTGTGTTATGAGGCCGTGGTTCCATCTTCCGATTCCATGAAACTCTCCCTTCTGTCCCTGGTCGTATTGTCCCTCGCCTTTGTCTCAAGCTGCAGCACGGAGGAGCGCGATGGGCGCAAGTATTACGGTGCCAGCACCCCGCTGCAGAGCCGCATGGGCGTGCAGTTTGTGCGTGTGAAGACCACCAACCCCGAGCCAGCCCCGGCCACAGCTCCCGCAGCGGAAGGTCGTGTATCAGACGGCACCCTCTTTGGCAGCTTCGTGGGCAACAGCGACGAGCCTGCTGGCCTGCTGGACCGCAACCAGACCCCGGATGAACCCGGAGCCGAGTACCGCATCCACGCCCAGCAGTCCCCCAACCCGCTGGAAAGCCGCATGGGCGTGCGCGTCTCCCGCCGGAAGAAGTAAGCGGGCTTACCACCAGAGGGCATCGATCAGCACCGTCGCGACCATGGCGATGCTGATGCCCAGCCGGGCGATGAGCCCGACGCCGGTGCCCAGCAGCGTGCCCCAGGTGGACTTCACCGCCGGGGCCATGCGCTTTTTGGCAAAGACCAGCTCAAACAACAGCCCGCCCGCCAGAGGGCCGACGATGAAACCCAGCGGGGCGAAGAACAGCCCCACGATGCCGCCGACAAAAACTCCGGCGATACCCCAGCGACTGGCACCAAACCAGCGTGCGCCCATGGCCCCTGCCGCCATATCCACCACGTAGGCCAGCACCAGGAGGATGGACAGCAACACGATGCCCTGCCAGCTCATGGCGGATTCCGGCCGCAGAAAGGTGTGCAGGATGCCGGCGATGAAGATCAAAAACGGGCCCGGCAGCAGCGGTACGACGGAGCCGATGACGCCGACAAAAAGCAGGCAGCCGGTGAGCATCCACACGCCCATGACCTCAAACGGGATGCTGGTGAAAAACTGGGCCAAGGCATCCCAGGAGGAGGTGAGCCAATCAATCATGATGCCAGGAGATTTTGGTTTCAACGGGTTGCCGCATACTGCGTGGCCAGTTCAGCCCGGCCTTCGGCCAACCGAGGTACATCAGGCCCACACAGCGGTCTTCTGGTCGGATGCCTAACCAAGTTTGAAACTCTGCCGTGTCTAGCAGCGGCGGGGAGGACCAGAAGGAGCCCAGCCCGGCGGCGGTGGCGCTGAGCATGAGGTTTTGCAGGGCGCAGGAGATGGCCTCCAGTTCCTCCTGCACGGGGATCTTTGCCCCGCCATTGCGCTGCATCACGCAGGCGATGATGACGGGGGCCAGCAAAGGGTTATCCCCCATTTTTTTCAGCTTGTCCTCGCGGAACTCGGCGGCGGGCGTGGTCTGCTGGTAGAGGCTGCGCAGGCTGTCCGCCAGCCCCTGCCGGGCGGCCCCGCTGAAGACGTGGAAGTGCCAGGGTTCCGTCAGGCCATGATTGGGGGCCCAGGTGGCGTTCTCGATCAGCTCCGTCAAAAGCGCCGCATCCACGGGCCGCGCCGCATCCATGTCCACCGGCTTGATGGAACGACGATGGCGGATCAAAGTGGTGGTGTCAGTCAGGGAGGGCAAACTCATGCCGGGTAGAGTAGGATGGGGACGCGCAAACGTCCACTGCGGGCTGGTAAATCGAAGCCACGAGACCGCGTGGATGTCTGTGTCTCGGGGGAGGGCTGGTAATTCAGAATGTCATCGTTTTGTGCAAAGGTCCGTGGCATCCGCAGTTGACGGGTCTTTCTGGAGGACTAGCGTTCGACATGAAGAATGCGTATGACGAAGCCATTGATTTTCTGGCGGGAGGCGTGACGCCTGCGTCATTGATTGAGTTTCGGCCCAGCGAAGAAGCCCGCGCCCGATTTGAGGATTTGATCGCCAAAGAAAGACCGTGGGACTGTTGCCGGAAGAAACCGAGGAACTGGATCGGATGATGGAAATTGAGCGGCTGCTGAATTTGGCTAAAGCCAAGGCTCGCAGCAATTTGCGGTGAGAGGCTCAATCGATTCTCGTCCATGAGCGGAAGCTGGATCTTCCTACGGACTCGGCCCCCTTACGCTCCCCAAAGAATCTCCACCTGCTGCTTGTGCTGGTCGTGGGCGGGATTGAGGGCGCGGAGCTCGAAGACGAGTTTCTCTGGTGTGGCGTAGGCGATCACCCAGCCGTTGGGGCGGTCAGCACCAAAGGTGTAGGCCACAGGCGGCAGGTTGATGAGGTGGATGCCGGTGGCTTCGTGGCGGGACTGGGACCAGTTGTGCGTGTGGCCATAGACGAAGGCCTTCACTTTTTTGTGCTTGCCCAGCACCTGGAACATGGCGTCGCTGTCCATCATGCCGGTGTGCTTCTGGCCTTCTCCCGTGAGCGGCTGCTGGGGATTGTGATGGGCCATGACGACGGTGGGTTTGGCGGGCAGGCTGGCGAGTGTGCGGTCCAGCCAGCCGCGCTGCAGATCCCCCAGCACGCCGGGGGTTTTGTTCACCTCATCCAGCGTATCCAGCAGCACCCAGTTCATGGTGGCGCTGGAGAAAACGCTGACGTGTTTTCCCTCCACGGGCCGTGGGTCCTGCACGCTGGTCATGGCGGCGGTGAAGTTTTTGCGGTCGTCGTGATTGCCCAGGGTGCAGTGCACGGCCAGCCCGGCCTCGCGCAGGGGCTGGATGAGGCTGACGAAGGTATCGTAGTCGGAGGCCTGGCCACTGAGGTAGGCGCAGTCGCCATTGACGAAGACGCCGTAAGGTTTGCTGCCTAGCTTCAGCACCTGGTTGGCACAGCGGGTGAGGTTATCCCCCATGATGACACCCCGGGCCTCGGCCTTGGGATCGGTGGCGATGTGGGTGTCTGAAAACAGCACCCAGGACTCGGTGGCAGTGTTTTTGTCAGCCGCAGCCGCCCAGGTCGGGGCCAGGGCAGCAGCGAGGCTACCTTTGATCCATTGGCGACGGCTGAGGGCGGGCAGAGTGATAGGCATGGTGAAAAGGGGCAGTGAATTTCAGCAAAACGCTAGCGAGTGGCGGTCTCACTGGCAAGACAGCAGGGCTACGTTTGGAAATCGCTCTTTCCTTTCATGTTTCGCTTGGCATGATCGCCGCACTCACTCCCACGCATGGCCCCTGAAATCTCTGAAGTCGCCCGTTCTCTTGGCATCTCCGACGACCACCTTTCCCTCTTCGGACGGGACAAGGCCAAAGTCTCCCTGAAGGCGCTGGAGAATCCGAAACATCAGGGCAAGCTCATCCTCGTTTCCGCCATCACGCCCACCCCGGCAGGCGAAGGCAAGACGACGATGTCCATCGGCCTGGCCCAGGGGCTGAAAAAGATTGGCCAGAGTGTCGCCCTGGCGCTGCGGCAGCCCTCCATGGGCCCGGTGTTTGGCCGGAAGGGCGGTGCCACGGGCGGCGGCAAAAGCACGGTGCAGCCCGCCGAGTCCATCAACCTGCATTTCACGGGTGATTTTCATGCCATCACCAGCGCGCACAACCTGCTGTCCTCGGTGATCGATAACCAACTGTTCAACCAGCAGACCCGCCTGCGCCCTGAGGGCGTGCTGTGGAAACGGGTGATGGATGTGAATGACCGCGCCCTGCGCAGCATCCACACGGGCGTGGGCAAGGCGACGGAGCGCAGCAGCGGCTTTGACATCACAGCGGCCTCGGAAGTCATGGCCATCCTGTGCCTGTCTGAATCCCTGGCGGATCTGCGCGAGCGGCTGGACCGCATCGTCATTGGCTTCACGCCAGAGGGCGAGCCGGTCTTTGCCAAAGAGTGCCACATCACCGGCGCTCTCCTGGCGCTGCTGCGGGATGCGCTGCAGCCGAATCTGGTGCAGTCGGTGGAAGGCGTGCCCGCTTTTCTCCACGGGGGGCCGTTTGCCAACATCGCCCACGGTTGCAATTCTGTGCTGGCCACGCGCATGGCCCTGGCCCATGCCGACTATGCGGTGACGGAGGCCGGTTTCGCCTTTGATCTGGGCGGCGAAAAGTTCATGCACATCAAATGCCGCCAATCTGGTTTGCGTCCCGAGGCCATCGTCATCGTGGCCACCGTGCGCGCGCTGAAGATGCATGGCGGTGTGGAGTTGGACAGCCTCACCCAGCCAGATCCCACCGCGCTTTCTCGCGGTCTAGAAAACCTGGCCGCGCACCTGGACAGCGCGGCGCAGTTTGGCCGCCCGGTCATTGTCGCCATCAACAAATTCACCAACGACAGCGCGGAGGAGATCGCCCTCGTGCATGAGTTCTGCCAGGCGCGCGGCGTGCCCTGTGCCACGGCAGATGTCTTTGGCCAAGGCGGCGACGGAGCCATCGAGCTAGCGCAAAAGGTCCTCGCAGCCCTGCCAGCGGAGTCCACGCCGATGCCCTTCCTCTACGATGCCCACGCACCCGTGGAGGAAAAGCTGCACGCCATCGCCACCCGCGTTTATGGCGCCGCCGGCGTGACGCTGACGGATGCGGCGAAGGAAAAATTGGCGCTGTTTACCCGCAACCACTTCGGCCACCTGCCGCTGTGCATGGCCAAAACGCAAAACTCGCTCTCCGACGATGCGAAGAAACTGGGCCGCCCGCGCGGCTTTACCATCACCGTGCGCGACTTCGAAATCGCCCACGGGGCCGGTTTCCTCGTCGCCCTCACCGGCACCATGATGCGCATGCCCGCCCTGCCTAAAGTGCCAGCGGCGGAGCGCATCCAAGTCACCGAAGACGGGGTGATCCGAGGGATTTAGGGGCGAAATAACAACATCCATTTGCACCGGCCTTCCTCCTGCTTACAGGCCGCGCGTGCAAAAAGCTTTCGTACTCGGTGCAGGTCTGGGTGAGCGGTTGCGTCCTCTCACGGCGCAATTGCCCAAGCCGCTCATTCCGGTCTTCCATCAGCCGCTCATCACCTATGCCTTCGATCACCTGCGGGCCGCCGGCGTGCGGAGCTTTGTGGTGAACACGCACCACATCCCCGAAGCCTATGCGGAAGCTTTCCCTGAGGGTCAACATGCGGGGGCGCCCATCGCCTTTCGCAACGAGAGCCCGGTGCGTCTGGAAACAGCCGGGGGCATCGCCAATGTGCGCGACTTGCTGAATGAGGGGCCCTTCATCGTTTACAATGGCGACATCCTCACGGACCTGCCTTTGCAACCGCTGCTGAAGGAGCATCAGGACAAGGGCAATCTGGTGACGCTGGTGCTTCGTAGCCAGGGCCCGGCGCTTCACCTTTCGTATGATGAAAAAACGGGGCTGGTGACGGACATCCGCAACAAGTTAGGCACGGGCAGTGAAGGTGAATACCTTTTCACCGGCATCTATGCCTGCCAGCCGGAGATTCATGAGTGGCTGACGCCCGGCAAGGTGGAATCCGTGATCCCCATCTTCCTGCGCATGATCCAGGAAGGCGCACGACTCGGCGCGGTGGTCATTGATGACGGCCAGTGGTGGGATCTCGGCAGCCGTGCGGCGTATCTGGAGGCGCACCAGGCCCTGCATCAGCTCGGCACCGCCCCCGCACCGGCCATCCACCCCACCGCGCAGGTTTCACCCGAGGCGACTCTTCGTGGGCTGAATGTCATCGGGCCAGGGGCCGTGGTGGAAGCGGGCGCTGTGCTGGAGGACTGCATCCTCTGGCCGGAGGCCGTGGTGGCGGGCGGGGCAAACCTGAAGCAGTGCATCGTTCGCAGCGGCATCCGGGCCGAGGGGACGCACGCGGGCACGGATCTCTGATTCACGGCACCTTGCCTTTCTCCAGCATCAGCTCGGCGATCTTGCGCAGACTGGCCTCGCCCAGGTGGGCAAAGGGGGGCATCTGTGGCATCTCGGGGCGCTTCTTTCCAGGGGCCATGGCCCAGGTGACAATGCCTTCAGGATTGCCCGCGTAGATTTGGGCGATCTCCGTCAGCGGCGGACCCACGAGTTTGGTGTTAGGCGCATGGCAGGCGGCGCAGTTCATGAAGAGCTGATGGGCATCCGGTTCTGCGGGGGCAGGTTTGCCAGCCTGGGCTTTTTGAAATTCCGCCAGGGCGGCGGCATAACTTTGAGTGCGTTCTTGAATCGCCGCCTGATGCGGGCGCAGCGCGGCCTCACGGTACACGTGGCGACCACTGCCCATACCGAGGACGACGACGGTGAAGAGCGCGCAGATCCACCCGTAATGACGGCCGATTTGTTCGTCGCTGGCTCGCAGTTCGAGGGTGAGCACCATCAGCGTCAGCAGTCCCACGGCGGCACCGGAAAAGATGATGGCATAAAGCTGCGGGGTGATACCGGCGGCAGGCAGCGTGAAAAGCAGCAGGGGGCCGAAGCCGAACTGCGCCATTGTGACGAGCGCCGTCACGCGGTAAAAAATGCGCCGGAGCTCGGGACGGGCGAAGCCGGGCAGGTGGCTGAGGTCCGAGGACTTGCGGCCAAACCAACCCGCGAGAAACAGCCCCGTCATGGCGATGCTGGCGGCCATGAAATGCAGGTAACGCGGCAGCACATTGCCGATGCGCAGACTGGAGAAGAAGCCGCGCACCTTTTCCCATTCGCTCGGGAAGAGCATGAGGTTGATATTGGCCAGGAAGATCAGCGGGATGAACAGGAACAGCAGCATGGCGGCGATGCCGATGGCGTGGTGCAGCGTTTTCTTCGGGCCCTGCGCCCAGCGATCCCAGGTGTACTTGTGCAGGTAGGTCAGCAGAAAGGCCACCGTCACCAGCGGGACGATCATCAGCCAGGCATGGCCCGTGAGGGCATTGGCGGAATACCATTGCATCGTATAGACCAGATTGATGCACAGCAGCGGCCCGATGCCCATCACCACGGCGAGGCTTTTATTCACGGTCACTGTCTTGGCGATCGCGTGCGCCAGGGTGTCCCAGCGTTGGCGCTTGCGGCCCAGCCATTCCGCCACCACCACGAGGATGGAGCCGCCCACCATGAGGTTCACAAACAGGATGTGGACCAGGAAGAAAAGGACGAGCAGGGTCTTGAGCAAACCCTCGGGCAGGGGCAGTGGCAGCGGGAGATCGCGAGGGATGGGGGTATTGGCTAACAAAAAGGAGAGAGTCATAAAGGTCATTGTTGAGTCACGTGATTTTCTGCGGTGGCGGGCAAGGGCGCTGCCTCAATGCCGATGGTCTGGGCCCCCTGAAGAGGCTCGCGGGTGGTCCGCAGATGCTGGATGTAGGCGACCAGTGCCTGGGCCTCCTTTTCATTGCCAGGGAAGGGGGGCATGAAGGTGCGCGTCTGATGCATGCCCTGGATGAAGGTGAGCATGCCGCTGCTGTCCCAGGCCTTGTCATCGCCATACATGAGGCCGAATTTTTCGATGACGCCGTTCAGGCCCGTGGTGCTGTGGCAGCGGGAGCAGGCCAGCATGAAGATGTCCTGCCCGCACTCGACCCTGTTCGCCTCCGTCACCTCGCGATGCTTCACATAGGTGGCATGCTTCAGCAGGCCCTCGCTTTGCAGAAAGGCCAACTCATCCTTGTGCACGGCATTGGAGTAAAGGTAGTCGCCGATGACCCAGGGCTTGCGCATGAACTCGCGGGCCCGTTCAAAGTGCCCGAGCAGCCAGATGCCCATGAAGCTGGGGATGAGCAGGGCCCAGCGCGGCACGAGGGAAGAAAACGACAGGCCTGCAATGGCGATGACCAGGAAGGCACCCAACGTCCAGCCTAACAAACTGGCGAACTGCGAATGCCAGCCCATGAACTGCTGCGACAGCAGGGCCACGGCACTGTTCGCCTTCATCACCTCCGGCACATTGTGCCAATACCAGTTCCCGAACAGCAGGGTCATGACCAGGCTCACCAGCACCACGTGGGAGAGGCGATAGACCAGCCATTTCCTCAGGCGCTGCCCCTTCGGTTCCAGGCGGCTGGTATCCTTGGTAAAAAAGAACGAGGAGAACCACACAAACACGGCCCCGGTCATCAGCGCAAAGAAGGTGCGAAAGCCGAGCTGCGGCAGATAGAGGGGATTGGTCATCGCATCCCAAAAGGCGCGCGTCTGGCTCCACTCGCCCGGCTTCATCATGAAGCCCAACACTGCCACGATGAGGGCCATCGTGAGCCAGGACATGATGCTCAGCGCCAGGCCGATGCGGATGTGCTTTTTCTTCTTTTCCGGTGTGTCCGCCTTTTTCCAACTGAGGAACCACCACATGATCAACACCACTTCGGAGATGAAGACCAGCCACTCCATGAACCAGCCCCAAAAGAAGACGCGCAGCAGGCTGCCGATGGCAAAGGGCGCGAACAGAGAGGTGGAAAGCCAGATGCCCACGCCCGTCATGGCCCCCACGGTGGTGGTGACGATGAAGACGATGAAGGTGATCTTGTAAGCTAGCTCATCCACGTCCTTGCGCCCATGCTTGTGCGCCCACCACTCCATGAAGGTGAGGATGGGGTAAGCCCCCACGGCCAGAGGGTGATTGATCAGTACATGCAGACTGGCGATGAGGCCGATGATCAGCCGCCCACCCGCCACGTGGTCCAGATAATAGGAAGGAAAGTCCATGCCCGACTTTCAGGCGCCCGCTCCCTTTGAAAATGTGGCAAGATGCCGCAGCTCACATCTCCGGCGGCTGTTTGCTCAGCTTGCGCTGGAGGGTGCGGCGGTCGATGCCGAGGGCTTCGGCAGCGTGGGAGATATTGCCGTGGCAGTCGCTAAGGACACGCTGGATGTGCTCCCACTCCAGGCGGGCGAGGCTGGGCAGATCACTGGCAGCAGGGCGGGCGGATGTGGTGGTGTGACCTTGTAGGGCGGCGAGAACCTGATCGGCGCTGGCAGGCTTGAGTAGGTAGTCATCGGCCCCCAGGCGCACGGCTTCGATGGCATTGGGGATGCTGCCGTAACCGGTGAGGACGATGAGGCGCGCATGGGGCACCTGACGGCGCATCTCGGCGATGAGGCTCATGCCATTTTCCTGGCCTAACCGCATGTCTAGAACAATGCCGGAGGGGGAGGCACCAGAGCGGATCGTTTCCAGCGCGGTGGATCCATTCGCGGCCTGGAAAATCTCGCAGCCACGGCGGCGCAGGGCCATCGCGAGGGTGGTGCGGAAGCTTTCGTCATCTTCAATCAGGAGGACGGTCATCATGGCGCAGGTTGGGCGGGTGAAAGGCGAGGTAGGGAAAAGGAGACGCAGGCACCGCCTTCAGGCCGATTTTCCACCACCGCACTGCCCTGCATGGAGGCGGCGAGGCGGCGCACAAAGAACAGCCCGAGGCCCATGCCTTCTCCAGCAGCACGCGTGCTGCGAAAGGGCTCGCCCCAATGCGCCAGCATCTCGGTCGTGAAGCCGGGGCCACGATCCTCGACGATGAAGAAGATGTATCCATCTTGAAGCCGCACGCTCAGTTCCACGGGCAGATCATGGGAGGAAGAAAGAAGGGCATTGCGCAGCAGCACCAGCAGGGCTTCCCGCAGCCCTGCACAGGCCACCTGAGTGTGACGACTGTCTTTAGGCAGGCTCAAGGTGATGCGCTGCCGCTGAGTGGGCGGCAGGTCAGCCAGGGTAGTCTGGATCACGTGGCCGATCTCGCAGGGTGTGCTGGATTGGCCCAAAGCTTCCTGGCCCAGGGTGCGCAGACGTTGCAGCACCTCCTGGCAGCGGGCGGCTTCTTTCACCATCAGTGCAGCGGTTTCCGCATCGGGATGCGTCTGCATTTCTGCCGCGGCGAGGGCCAGGGTGCCGATGGGCGTAGCCAGCTCATGAGCAAAGCCTGTGGCAAGGGCGGCAACAGAGAGGAAGCGCTCTCGGGACTCCAGCTCCTGGCGCAGTTTTTGACGCTCCATTTGCAGCCGATGCGAACGCCTGCGAATGGCCACCAGCATGACCAAGACGAATGCACCAGCCAGGAAGAGCGCAGTGAACTGCCCATAAACCTGCATGGAGGGGGAAAGCGGACCTCCCTGCTGCAAACGCAGCGGCTGATGATGGATCAACAAAACGGCGGCGGCGCTGCCCATGAGCAGCCCCAGGCTGATGGCGGCGGAGCTGCGCAAAGCTACGGCGGCGAGGGTGAGCTGAACGAGGTAAAAAATGGCGAAAGGATTGGTTAGGCCGCCTGTCCAGTAGAGGAGGAAGGTGAGGGTGGCGGCGTCCCCCAGGAGCACGTGAAAAAAGCCACCGCCCAGGTGCTGCCCCGGCATTTGCCGATGCCACCAGGCCAGGATGACATTGCTAATCAGGGTGATCCCAAGGGCGATGCCACACGGCCCCCAGGGAATCTCCACGCCAAATTTTTCCGCCATGGCGAGGGTGAGCCCCTGGCCCAAAACGGCCAGCCAGCGCAGGAGGAGAAGCAGCCGCGAGGAGAGATCTGCCCCCACCCAAATCTCGCTCAGCCCCGTCCATCGCTGCCAAGAGGGCAGTCCGGGTGCTGCGTGGTGGGGGCTGGGGCGCATGCTGCATCATGGGCCGCCAGAGACGGATGTCCATGCCCTGCGGCAATTTGCCACAGAGGGGGGCACTGTGGAGATCATCCACGATATCAGTGTGGCAAGAGTAGTGCGGCGATGGCCATGAGGACCATGAGACCGTCTTCAATGATGGTGACGGTGGACATGGGCAGATTAAAAACGGTGCCCAGGCAAGCGCAGCGGATGGTTTTTTTGGATAGCACCGCCTGGAGTACTCCCAGCAAGCTCACCGCCATGACCAGTGCCGTTACAGCATTGACCACCGTGGGCTGGACATTCGCTAAATAGGCGAGGCCTAGGCCTAACTCTATGAATGGATAAACGAAACCATAAGCGGGGATGGCTTTGGCCACGAGGTCGTAGCTGCGATAGGCATCGGCAAAACCGCGCAGGTCCAGCAGCTTAAAAAAGGAGAAGGCGATGAAAAAGCCGCCCATGAAAAGCCGCATGGCCTCCCCCAAGTGAAAGCTGCCCTGAGCCCACGCGCTGGCCGCGATGATGGCCAAAAGATAGGCCAGGAGGATGATCAGCGGGCGGTAAGTCTGGGCATTCTTTTGTGGCAAGGCGGGCGGCGCGGCATCCATGGAAGTCTCCACTACGTGGTAGCGGCCATTGTCCAGCGGGGCCAGCCAGGCATTCATGTCTGCATCGCTCAAGGCGGTGGAGGTGCGAATGCGCGCCTCGGACGGGTCGAGTGTCACGGTGACTTCGGCGATGTCAGGATGCTGCTGGAGGCGGGTGGTGATTTTGGCCACACAACTGCCACAAGACAGGCCGACGAGAGGAAAGGTTTGGGGGAGATTCATGGGGGAGAGAAGGTTGGTTTGAGAAATAAGTCAGGGCAGGGGCGGTCTCACCCAATACCCGCCAAAAGAGGACGGGTATTGGGGCGGAAACAAGGCGCTACTTCTTCGGTGCCGCGTCCTTCACCTTCTGGGTGTATTTGGTGGGATCTTTTTTGAAGTCCTTGAGGCAGGCTTTGCAGCAGAGGTACACATCGGTGCCCTCATGCGTGACTTTGACGGGCTTGCCCATTTCACCGCCGAAGGGTTCATCGGAGACCACACACTTTTTCAAAGGGTAGTCGGCAGGAAGACCTTCAGGGGTTTTATCGGCAGCGGTGGCTAGGCTGACGCTGAAGAAAGCGGCGGCAAGGACGGTGAGGAAGGAGGTGCGTTTCATAAGGATGTATTTTTAGTTGTTTAGTTGGTTAGGTTTAGAGTTTGGCCATGTATTTGGCAGGGTTGGCGTCGAATTTTTTCACGCAGGGTTCGCAGCAGAATTTTACTTCCTGGCCTTGGTGTACTTTGGTCACTGGGGTGCCCATGCTACCTAGCTTGTTGTCGCTGACGATGCAGGTGCTCAGCGGGTAGGGCTTGGCACCGGCACTGCTGGTGGTGGAACAAGAGGCGAGGGTGAGGCCCAGAAAGGCGGTGGTGAGGAGGGTAGTGAGTTTCGTTTTCATGGATGTGGTTTGTTGGGTTTTTGAGACGATGACCAGGGTCATCAAAAGCGGATGAGCACCCCAGCACCGAGACCGAATTCGGAATGGTACTGGGTGATCAGGGAAGTGCTGCGGGTGAGGGTGTAGTCGGCCCCGGCGGTCCATTCCCAGCGGGTGCGGGTATCGTATTCCACCCTGCCAAAGACACCCAGGCGCGGGGTGAGCTGGAAGCGTCTCGCCAGGCCGATACGGGCGTCGCCTTCACTATCCAGGCTCAGGCTGGCCCAGGTCATGAACGGCAGGCGGTAGTTGAGGCCAATGACGGCGCGGTCTTCGGCATCCGGATCATTGGTTAGGCGGGCGCCGATGAAGGCTTGGAAGTTGGCGTTGAAATACCGCTGGTAGAGGGCATCCACCTCGTATTGGGTTTTATCCACGCCTACCCAGCCGATTTCCCAACTCAGCAGGAGGTCGTTCTTCGGGTTCATCCAGGTCAGCAGGCCCTCGCTCATGTGACTTTGAATGGAGGCCGCGCCCCACACGTAGGCCATGTCATGACTGTGTTCGCCCAGGCCTGCGGCATGGTGCAGGCTGTGATCTTCGGCGTTCATGGAAGTAGGCTGTGCCGAGGATGCGGTGGCCGTTTCGCCGTGGCCCATCATCGGGGACGCGTTGCCTGGGGCATCTTCATAGCGGAAGATGCGGGCCATGCCGCTCATCATGTGGTAGAGGATGTGGCAGTGGAACATCCAGTCCTTTTCTTCATTGGCTTCAAACTCCACGATGCGGCTGGTCATGGGCGGCACGTCCACGGTGTGCTTCAGCGGTGAGCGCGCCCCCTGACCCATGAGCAGGCGGAAAAAGTGACCATGCAGGTGGATGGGGTGATGCATCATCGTGTCATTGATGAGCTCCAGCTCAATGATCTCGCCCTTCTTGATCATGACGTAAGGCTCTTGGGCGATGGTCTTGCCATCGAAGGACCAGATGTAGCGGTTCATGTCGCCGGTGAGATGCAGGGTGACTTTCCGGCGCGGTAATTTCGCGGGCAGCGTGGTATCCTGCGGGGCACGCAGCAAACGGTAGGGGGAACCAGGGCGAGGGAGATTCAGCGAGGCGCGTGGATCGTCCTCCTTTTCCTCCAGGGCCAGGTTCAGCATCTCGTCCATCTTGTAAAGGTTAGGCCGGGGTGGATCGCTGGCGGGTGTGAGCTTGCCTTCACCGAAAAAGGCGGAGGCATGGCCGCTGCCATCCTGGGTGGTGGCGCGCAGTTCATACTGGCCGCTGGCGGGGATGGTGATGAGGACATCGTAGGTTTCGGCAATGGCCATGAAAAGCCGCTCCACCTTCACAGGCTCGACGGGTGGGCCATCGGCTGCCACAATGGTCAGCGGCCCAGCGGAGGAGTGCAGGTAAAAGTAGGTGGCGGCGGAGGCGTTGATGAGGCGCAGGCGCACGCGCTCGCCCGGTTTTCCGCTGATCTGGGTGCTGCGCTGGCCATTGATCAAAAAAGCGTGGTAGCCCACATCGGACACATCCATGGGAGGCATGCGTGACCATTCGCGCTTGAAGTAATCCTTCAGCATGCCCTTCTGCGCCGCGCCCAGGATGGACTGTGAATTCCGCCGCATGAGACCGAAGTAATCACTGCCACGCATGAGCATGCGCTGCACTTCGTGAGGATGCAGGTCCGTCCAGTCAGAGAGCAGCAGCACCTGTTCCCGGTCGGCCTTCACAGGCTCGCCACCGCGTGGCGTGACGACGATGGAGCCATAGACGCCGCTTTGCTCCTGCAAGTGGGTGTGGGAATGGTACCAGTAGGTGCCGGAGTGGCGCAGCTCAAACTCGAAGGTGTGCGTCTTACCCGGCAGGATGGGAGGTGTGGTCACATGCGGGACGCCATCCTCCTGGTTAGGCAAAAGCAACCCATGCCAGTGGGTGGAGGTCTCTTCGTCCTTGAGCTGGTTGTGCACGCGGATGCGGGCAAAGTCACCTTCGCGAAAGCGCAGCGTTGGGCCGGGGATGCCGCCATTGATGGTGAGACCGCGCACGGGTTTGCCCGCCGGGCTGACGGTTTGTTCCGTGATGTAGAGATCATACTCGACCAGCGGCCCAGTGAGAGGGCGGCGGGTCTTGCAGTCGTCACAGGCCAATGCGGCTGCGGGCAGCGCGAGCGCTGCGAATGCTAAAAGGAATTTCATGAGTGTCTGAGTCGTCGAAGGTTCGTGGAACCGATGCCCAGCCACGTGCATCCCGGGCAGGGATCGTGGCTCGTGGGCACAATGCGTCTGTCAAAGACGCCGACTCAGGTCAGGAAGGAGCAGAACAGGACCAGCAGCCGGACATGCGGCTGGGTCAGAGCAGGGGCTTCCAGGTGAAGACTGGAGGCGACGGGCAGCGTGCGTGTGCTAGCTGCCGTGGAAAGTTGCAGGGCCTCGCTCAGCAGCACCCATTGCGGCTGGGAAAGGAGGTCTCGGCTGGAAGCTGGAGATGGGCTTGCAGGTGTAGGCTTCGAGTTTGAAACGGGGGCCTCGATGCAGCCACAGTCCAGGGACTCCATTTGGCGAACCGTTGCACAGCAGCTCATGCTGCACGTCTCCATTTCTTCCCCATGGCTCAGCGCAGCTACAGGCAGGGCCTGCACCAGAAGCGCGAAGATGAGGAGGATGGAACGAACGAGTGGCATGGGTGTGTCTGCTAGAGAACACGGACATCATCGCAGATGGTTACGTTGAATCTGCAACCATGAGAGGTGGCAGGTTGATTTTTATTCCGCCCATATTGCTGCCATGGCAAAAAAAGGGAGCGGCCCGGCTGGGACGCTCCCTCAAAAGAAAGGGCTTACTTGCCCTTGTGCACACTGTGGCAGGCTTTGCAGTTGCCTGCTTCCTGCAGGACTTTGGTGGCACCAGGTTTGCCATCCACCACACCCTGGGCGGCGTCGATCAGCTTGGTGGTCTTCTCTTTCCAGCTTGCCGAGTCACCTTCTGGCGGGCTGTCAGATGGCAGGGTCTTGAAATAGGCCAGCAGCTTCTTCGCGTCTTCGGGGGTGCCTTTGCCGGTGGCGACTTTGGAGTGCAGGCTGGTGTTGCCCTTCATGGCTTCTTTCATGACGGTCTCAATGTCACCCGCCTGGGCGGAGGTGAGGGAGAGGCCAGAGAAAGCCGCGAGGGCCAGGATGAATAGGGTGGATTTCATCGTTTCGGGGGATGTGTGTCAGGGTGATGTTTTAGCGTGCCGGACAACCGGAGGCTATTTTTTCGCAAACCCGAGCCAGGATGTCACTCCTAGAATGTGCGATGGCGAAAAATGTAGGTCGGAGGGCCTTCCGTCGAAGGAAGCAGAAAGCGTGCGCGGTGCTTGGGGGAATGTGGATACATCTCCTGACCTCACCCAAGAGCACTCGACGGCCCCTCACCCCAGCCCTGCTCCCCGCAAGCGGGGCGAGGGGGGAAGTCGTTTGGCCTCCGAAGACTGAAAACCACCACATCACCTCTCGTTCGCGATCCCATCCCGAGCTCCCCAAGCGCGTTCCCTCTCCCGCTTGCGGGGAGAGGCCAAGGTGAGGGGAGGTCGCAGCAGGAAAAATGCTGTTCGCAGAAGGTCGCTGAGTTCTAGAACCTCCTCAAAGGCCCTTCACCGCTACCGCCTAACGGATGAAGTAGCTCAAATTTTCCAGCTCCACGGCCAGGTCCACGCTGTTCACCACCACGTGCTCGGGCACATCCAAAACGGAAGGGGAGAAATTCAGCACGGCCTGGATGCCCGCCTCCACCATCTGGTTGGTCACGATCTGGGCTGCGCTGGCGGGCACAGCGAGGATGGCCATCTTCACCTGGTTTTGCTGGATGAAATCCGTCATCTCAGTGATGGCCAGGATGGGGATAGCCAGGTCGGGCTGGCGCTTGGGGTTGACGTCGAAGGCGGCCACGACTTCGAAACCTTCCTTGCGGAAGCCGCCGTAGCGCAGCAGGGCGGAGCCCAGATTCCCCACACCCACGAGGATGACGGGTTGCAGGCGATTGTGCCCCAGCACCTCGGAGATCGTGTTGCTGAGGACATCCACATTGTAGCCTAGCCCGCGTGTGCCGAACTGGCCAAAATACGCCAAGTCCTTGCGGAGCTGGGTCGGTTTGACCCCCGCAGCCTTGGCCAATGCCTCGGACGAAACCGTATCCACATCGTTCTCACGCAGCTTTCCCAGGCAGCGCTGATAAATGGAGAGGCGATAAATAGATTTGCGGGGGATGTCTATCCTAGGCACTCGTGAAAATTCACGTTCCGGTGAGTTTGTCAATCACTCTGCGCGGATGGCCCAGCGCAGTTTGGCCGGGGCAGAGCGTGGGTTTTGGTGCTGTTCACTAGGAGTGGCACGGATCACTTCGCGGGCCACGGCGCTGTATTGCCCCAGGTGTAGACCCTCCTGAAAGGCCTTCTTCACTCGTCGATCTTCGCCCGAGTGGAAAGTGAGGATGGCCACCCGCCCACCGGGTTTCAGCGAGGCGGGCAGGGCACGCAGCAGGCTATCTAGCACGGTGAATTCCTCATTCACGGCGATGCGGATGGCCTGGAAGACACGGCGCACGGTGGCGTCCGCATCGTCGGCAGAAACGGCGTGTGGCAGCCCCTGGCGGATGCTTTCGGCCAGGGCCTTGGTACGGGTGAGGGGTGTCTGCCGTCCGGTTTTGCACAGATGCTGGGCGATGAGTGCCGCACGCGGTTCATCGGCATTTTCCTCCAGCAGGAGGGTGAGCTTTTCCGGCGTGGTCTCTGCCAGCCAAGCCGAGGCCGGTTTGCCCCGCTGCGGGTTTAGGCGCATGTCCAGGGGGCCGTCGTGCTTGAAGGTAAAACCACGCGCCGGGTTATCGATCTGCATGGAGGACAATCCCAGATCGGCAAAAATGGCATCCGCTCCCTCCGCCCAGCCTTGATCGGCCAGGGCCTTAACCAGTCCGGCAAAGTTGCAGCGGCGGGCCGTGAAGCTTTCCTCCCCCATGCCACCCGCACGCAGGCGGGTCAGGGTGCGTTCGAGCTCGATGGGGTCGGCATCCAGGGACATCAGGTGCCCGCCGGGTTGCAGCCGCTCCCACATCGCACGGGTGTGGCCGCCATAGCCCAGGGTGCAGTCCACTGCGTTCTGACCCGCTTGCAGTTGCAGGCACTCCAGCACTTCTCCCACCATGATGGGTACGTGCTGGCCAGCGGGGGTTTTGCCCGCAGCGAGGACCTTCGCCACTTCGTCCGGGTACTTGTCGGCGTTCAGCTCCTTATACTTATCCTCAAACCGGCGCGGGTTTTTACCGCTGTAGCGAGGGCGGCGTTTGTGGGCGGCAGGGGTGGGATCGGGCGCGGAAGGGGCGGCCTCAGAGTTCATTGTATTTCAGGTTGTTGCCCCGGGCTTTATCGGCCGGGTAGCGCAGCTCATTGCGCTCCAGTTTCGCCTGCATGGCCTCAGCCAGCGGGATGTTCAGATTGTGCGCTAGTTCAAAGAGCAGGATGCCCACATCGGCGATTTCATCGGTGATCTCGGCGCGTTTTTCCGTGATGACCTGCTCGGTCTGGGCCTGCGTTTTCCAGACAAAGTGCTGCATCAGTTCCCCGGCCTCAGCCGCGATGGCCACGGCCATGTCCTTGGGATTGTGAAACTGCTGCCAGTCACGGGCATCGCGAAAGGCGCAGATGCGTTCAGTCAGGGCTTCGATGGTCATGCGGGCATCAAACACCGCATCCGGCCCGGCGTCCACGCAGAAGCATCGCCAAAAGCAGGGACAGGCGTTACTGTGGGAACATGCTATTTCGTCTCAGTCTTTTCAGTCTGCTCCTGGCCGGGTGTGGCCCTGCCGATAAACCCGTGCCCCAGGCCCCGCGCAACTGGTCCTTGTTGGAGGGAGCCGCCGCCGCGCAATGGCAGCAGGCAGGCATCCCAGACGAGGGGGAAATCCAGGTGAAGGATGGCGAACTCACCCTCGCCGCCGGGCAGCCCATGACCGGGGCCAAGTGGGTGGGCTGGACCCCCGATCTGCCGCAAACAAACTACGCCCTCACCTATGAAGCTCTGCGGGTGGAAGGGGGCGACATCTTTGGCATGGCCACCTTTCCCGTGGGTAGCCACCAATCCCACGCCACCTTTGTCATCGGCGGCTGGGGCGGCACCGTCACCGGCATCTCCAGCATTGATTTCCTGGATGCCAACGAGAACCAGACGCGGGCGGAGCAACGCTTTGAAAACAACCGCTGGTACAAGGTGCGGATCGAGGTCCGCCCGGATGATCTGCGAGCCTGGGTGGATGACCGCATCGTGGTGAATGCCAGCATCAAGGGCCGCCAAGTGACCCTGCGTTCCGGCTTCATTGATCACTGCCTGCCGTTCGGCTTTGCCACCTGGAATACCAAGGCCCGTGTGCGGGCAGTGAAGGTGGAAACTCTGCCTTGATGGGCGATCTTCCCTGCTTGCAAGCCGCCTTCGCTGCTGGCAAGATGCGCGCCCACCCCATCATGGCCAAGAAAGCAGCATCCAAGAAACCCGAATCCCTCCATCGTAAACACAGCGCCATCGTCGTGGACGGTGTCGAGCGTGCGCCCAGCCGCGCCATGCTGCATGCGGTCGGCTTTAAGCGGGAAGACTTCCAGAAATCCCAGATCGGCATCGCCAGCACCTGGAGCATGGTCACCCCGTGTAACATGCACATTGACCGCCTGGCCAAAGAAACGGCTAAGGGCGTGGATGCCGCTGGTGGCAAAAGCCTGATCTTCAACACCATCACCATCTCCGATGGCATCTCGATGGGCACCGAAGGCATGAAATACTCGTTGGTTAGCCGCGAAGTCATCGCCGACTCCATCGAGACGGTCGTCGGTTGTGAAGGCATGGACGGCTTTGTCGCCATCGGCGGCTGTGACAAAAACATGCCTGGTTGCGTGATGGCCATGGCGCGTCTGAACCGCCCCAGCGTTTTCGTTTACGGCGGCACCATCCTCCCCGGCTGCGTGGGCCATGAGAAGAAGGATGCGGACATCGTCACCGTCTTTGAAGCGGTGGGCAAACACGCCAACTGCCAGATCACCGATGCCGACCTCATTGACATCGAAGAACACAGCATCCCTGGCGAAGGCTCTTGCGGCGGCATGTACACGGCCAATACCATGGCCAGCGCCATCGAGGCCCTGGGCATGTCCTTGCCAAACTCCGGTGCCCAGTCCGCCGTCGGCGACGACAAGCTCATCGACTGCTTCGACGCCGGTGCTGCCGTGATGAACATGATCAAGCTGGGCATCACGCCTCGCGACATCATGACCAAGGAAGCGTTTGAAAACGCCATCACACTGATCATCACCCTAGGCGGCTCCACGAACGCCGTGCTGCATCTCATCGCCATGGCGCACAGCGCCGGTGTGAAGCTGACGATTGAAGACTTCGTCCGCATCGGCAAGAAGACCCCGGTGCTGGCCGACCTGAAGCCAAGCGGCAAGTATTTCATGAATGACCTGGTGAAGATCGGCGGCACGGTGCCGCTGATGCGCATCCTGGTGGAAGAAGGCCTGATGCATGGCGATTGCCTCACCGTCACCGGCCGCACGATGAAGGAAAACGTGCGCAAGTCCAAGATCGTCTATCCGAAGAGCCAGAAGATCATCCGTCCTCTGAGCGACCCGATCAAAAAAGACAGCCACCTCGTCATCTTCAAAGGCAACCTCTGCCCCGAAGGCGCAGTCGGCAAGATCAGCGGCAAAGAAGGTCTCACGTTCACCGGCAAGGCCATCGTCTTTGAATCCGAAGAGAAGGCGTTGGATGCCATCTTGAACGACAAGGTGAAAAAAGGCCACGTCATCGTCATCCGCATGGAAGGGCCGAAAGGCGGTCCCGGCATGCGCGAAATGCTCAGCCCCACCTCCGCCATCATGGGCAAAGGCCTGGGCAAAGATGTGGCCCTCATCACCGACGGTCGTTTCAGCGGTGGCAGCCACGGTTTTGTGGTCGGTCACGTCACGCCGGAAGCCTTCGTCGGTGGCCCGATTGCCGTCATCAAGAATGGCGACGCCATCACCATCGATGCTGAGAAGCGCGCCATCACCCTCGGCATCCCTGCCAAGGAGCTGGCCGCCCGTCTCAAGGCGTGGAAGCAGCCAAAGCCACGCTACACCCGTGGTGTGCTGGCCAAGTATGCCGCCCTCACCACCAGCGCCAGCGAAGGCGCAGTGACGGACAAGCAATTCTAATTAGGCGGGGCCACGTGCCCCTCGCCTGATCATCCCGGTCTGCTCACGCGGGCCGGGATTTTTTTTCAGCCTAACCATCTTAAAGAAGGCAGGCCATGCTTCAGGCACCGAGCTGGCGTGCCCACTCGATGGCGCGGAGCATGCCGGTGGCCTTGTTCACAGTCTCGCGGTACTCGTAGGTCGGGTCGGAATCGGCCACCACCCCGGCTCCGGCCTGGACGTAGGCTTTGCCGTCCTTGAGCACGCAGGTGCGTAGGGCGATGCAGGAGTCCAGATTGCCATCAAAACCGAAGTAGCCCACAGCACCTGCATAGGCGCAGCGTTTGCTTTTTTCCACCTCGTTGATGATGGACATGGCGCGGACCTTCGGGCTGCCGCTGACGGTGCCTGCGGGGAAGGTGGCGCGCATGACATCATAGGCGTCCTTGCCTTCATTGAGGCGGCCGTCCACATTGCTGACGATGTGCATGACGTGGCTGTAGCGCTCGATGATCATCAGGTCGCTGACCTTGACGGTGCCGTATTCGGCCACGCGCCCCACGTCGTTGCGGGCGAGGTCCACCAGCATGATGTGCTCGGCGCGTTCCTTGGGATCGTTGAGGAGTTCATCGGCCAGGGCATCGTCTTCGGCGCGGGTTTTGCCCCTCCAGCGCGTGCCGGCGATGGGGCGGATATCAATGCGGCCGTTGAGGCATTTCACATGCACTTCTGGGGAGCTGCCGACGAGCGAGAAGCCCTGCGGGAACTGCAGGCAGAACATGTAGGGCGAAGGATTCACATGGCGCAGCGCGCGGTAGAGATCCAGCGGGGTGCCGGTGTAGTCCGTCTCAAAGCGTTGTGAGGGCACGCCTTGGAAGATATCGCCTGCACCGATGTATTCCTTCATCTTCAGCACCATGCCTTCGTATTCGGCCTGGGTGGTGTTGCTGACGGGGGCGGGCATCTGCTCCGTGCTCACGGGGGCGATGGTCTGCAGGGGCTTCACGGCGAGGGGCTGGGACAGCTTTTCCATCAGCATGGCGATCTGCTGCTGGGCCCAGGTGTAGGCGGCCTCTAGTGTGGGGTGCTCATCCGTGTGGACATTGGCCACCAGGGACATGCGGCGGGTGCGGTGATCAAAGATGATCACCGTGTCCGTGATCATGTACACCATCTCCGGCAGGCCAAGTTCATCCTTCGGCGGTGGGGCGAGCGTGGGCTCAAAAAAGCGCACCATGTCATAGCCCAGGTAGCCGACGGCACCGCCGTGGAAGACGGGGATGGGATGGGACTCCAGCGGCTGGAAGGGGGCCATGAGCTTCTTCAGCTCATCCAGGGGATCGGTGGTCGTGGTGTAGGTGCGGACCTTGCCGCGCTCCTCGATTTCGATCTCCTTGCCACGGGCCGTGAAGATCATGCGCGGGGAACTGCCCAGCAGGCTGTAGCGGCCCGAGTGTTGGGTGAGCTCTGCCGATTCCAGCAGGAAGCCGCAGCGGCCATCGTGGATCTTTTGGAAAGCGGAGAGCGGTGTCTCGTAATCGGCCGTCAACTCCGCCACCACCGGCACAAGGTTGCCCTTCTGTGCGAGCGTGCAGAAGGTGGTCAGATCAGGCTGGAGATGCGGGGCAGACATGGCGGGAAAGGGCCGCCACCATAAAGAAGCCGAGTGCCCCTGCAACCGCCTTTCCCCACGGGCTGCGGGTTGGTGCAAGGTTACTTCTTCGCCTCGATGCCGAAGAGTGGGAGGGATTTTTGGACGGATTTGGTCACGCCCCAGGAGAGGGGAATCACGACGACGAGCCAGATGACGACAGCTTTCATAGGAGGGCGATCAGGCGATGGTTTTGACGTGGTGTTTGGCATCCACCGGACGCACAAGCAGGTTAGCGATGAGGCCGACCGTCAGCAGGCCGATCATCAGGTAAAAGATGGAGTTGTAGGCTTGTTCCGGCGGCATGGTCTTTTTGTTCGCCACGGAGAGGCGGTCCACAAGCTGAGGCCCGATGATGGCGGCCATGGACCACGCGGTGATGAGACGGCCATGGATGGCCCCGACCTGGTAGCTGCCAAAGAGATCCCGCAGGTAGGCGGGGATGGTGGCAAAACCGCCGCCATACATGGTGAGAATGAGCCCGGTGGCGATGACGAACATCGTCACGCTGCCCCGGCCCTGGGTCCAGGGCACACTGAGGTAAAGCCCGGCCCCGAGGATGAAATAGATGCAGTAGATGCCCTTGCGCCCGATGATGTCCGACATGGAGGACCAGAAGAAACGGCCACCCAGGTTGCACAGGGATAGCAGGCCCACATAGCCCGCTGCCGCCGCTGGCGTGACCTTGAACATGTCCTGAATCATCGGCGAGGCTTGGCCCAGAATGCCGATGCCCGCGCTGACATTCATGCAAAGCACGATCCACAGCAGCCAGAACTGGGGCGTCTTCCAGGCCGTATCCACGGCCACATTGGCATTGGTCACCAGCTTGGCCGTCTGCGTTTTTGGCACCCAGCCTTCGGGTTTCCACCCCTCTGGCGGCACACGGACAATCAAGGCCCCGAAGAGCATCATCACGGCATACAGGCCCGCCATGATGAGCAGGGCCTCCATGGCTCCGACGGAGGTCGGTGAGGTAAAACGGGCCATCAGTTCCTCCGCCAGCGGACCGCCGATGAGGGCCCCACCGCCAAAGCCCATGATCGCCATCCCGGTGGCCATACCGGGACGGTCAGGAAACCATTTCATGAGGGTGGAAACGGGCGCGATGTAGCCTAGCCCGAGACCGATGCCACCGATGATCCCATACCCAGCATACAGCAGCCAGAGCTGGTGAAACTTTACCGACAGGGCCGCCAGCACCAGGCCTGTGCAAAAGCAGATCATGCTGGCCACCATCGTTTTGCGCGGGCCGCTGCGTTCTACCCACTTGCCAAAGACAGCGGCGGAAAGGCCCAGCAGAGCGAGGGCGATGGAATAGGCCACGCCCACGTCAGCCTCCGTCCAATCCCCCGCACCGGGGGCGGTGATGCCCAGCACTTTGGCCAGAGGTTTTTTAAAGACACTGAAGCCGTACACCTGGCCGATGCACATGTGCACGGCGATGGCGGCAGGTGGGACGAGCCAACGGGAAAAACCCGGGCCTGCGATGGTGGCGTCGCGGGAGAGGAAGGACATGCGCCCGCTGTTCTAGCGGGGCACATCCGTGGCAGGCAAGAAGATTATCCTGCTGCTGAGGGTCACTATTTCGCCTTCTTGGTCGCGGCTTTTTTAGCCGGGGCCTTTTTCGCAGGCGCGGCTGCTTTTTTCGCAGGTGCAGCAGCCTTCGGCGTGGGGGAGACAGCCTTTTTGGCCTGCGGTGCAGGGGGCTCGTCAGATGGTAGGCTGGCCACCCAGTCATTCACGTGCACCCAGTCATCGGAAGAGGCACCACGCACATAGTCGCTGTCTGCCAGGAGCCCACGATTGTAGAAGCTGAACATTTCAGCCGTTGGGAAGGGGCCAAATTCAACAAAGGAGCGGCTGAGGTAGAGGGCGTCTTTCATAGGGGGAGGATTAGGTGTCGTTTGCGGGAATAATTTGGAAACCTGCTGGGCAGGATCTCAAGCAACTTCCTTGCCACGTTGCCGCCCTAGGTGGGACGGTATCATGGCCATGCAAGACGCACTCATCTTGCAAGATGCAAGTGGGCGAAATGCATGGCCGTGATGGGGGAAGACACCCCGTTTTCTAGAGGCTCTCGCATTCAGCCTGGTAGGCCGTGATGAAAGCTGTGAGCTGATTCTGCAAATGATCCTGGGCGGAAAACAGGTCGCCCAGGGCCACGGCGAAGACCTTCTGTTTCAGTTCATCCTCGACGGTGAGCATGAGCGCACCCAGACGCGCCAGATTGCCCCGCGAATGAAACTCCATGTCCTTGATCTGTGTCAGCACCGCGAGCGATGCTTCACGGTGGGCCACTTCTTCCGGGGAGGCACCACCTGCGGCGGGGGCTGCTTCGGTGACCTCGGGTTCATTCACTGGAGCGGCTTCAGCCGTTTCTTGATGCTTCTTGTCGTGGCTGACTTTTTTATCGTGGGCAGCGTTGCGTGGATCGGACATGCGACCTCTTACCTGCATTCCTGGAACTAAACAACATTAGTCTAAGATATATTTTTAGATAATGAGAGGGTGATGCATCCATTTTTTCCTCTTTAAACGATTGGCATCCTCAAGGCGTGATGGTCATCCAACGGGTGATTTCCATCTTGGATGCCAGCTCCTTCACCCGGATTTCCCAGGTGCCCGGGTCTTCATTGGCCGCGATGTCTAGCGGCAGGGTGATGATGCCATTTTCAGCCGCGTAAAAGCCACTGCCCTCCGTGGATTTTCCATTCGCATCGCGCACCTCGATTTGCAGCGGGACCACGGCCTTCAGAGGTGCGTCCTGCGTGGTGGTGAGGCGGACATGCAGTTCGGCCCGGTTGCCACGTTTGGCAGTGGCGGGGAGATCGGCCTGGATTTGCAGCAGAGGCTTCGGCAGGACCATGTAGATGCGGCCTTCGCAGGGGCCCAGATCCACCTTCCAGCGCAGGCTGCCGGTATCATCCCGCTGCGGGACAATGAGGGTGCCGCGAGTCAGATCGTAGAGGCTGGCGCTGTCCTGGTGCAGGGTCAGGGTGGCCTGGGTGGGCAGGCCGTTTTCCAAAACGAGGCCATGCTGGCCGACATAGGTGCCGGCCTCGCGGCGGTCATTGATGGCAAAGAGGTAGAGGGCATCGCCAAAACGACGGGTGCGCAGGATGACCTCCGGACTGTCTGCCGTGACCTTCGGCTGGTGGCCGAGCGAGGCGACCTGAGGCCCGAGCGTGGCCGCCAGGGCCAGCAGCTTGGCCTTGTCCTCCGCCGCGTTCTTCACCCGCTTGTAGCTGGGCAGCAGCACATCGGCCTTCAGGGCCGGGCAGAGGTGTTCATCGGCAATGATCTTGCCGCCTGTTTTCTGCCATTCCTGGATGCGTTTGACCACGGATTCACTCAGCACATCGCACTCTGGCATGACCAGGATTTTGCGACCGCTGAGGCCGTTCTTCAGCAGCGTTTCCTCAAATAGAATGTCGGTGCGCACATGGGCATGCTGCAGGGCCATCCAGACATCGGCGGCCCAGCCGTTGTTCGAGCCATAACCGCCGCGCCGGGCGAACATCTGGGCGGTGAAGCTTTCCAAAAAAGCCACCTCGGCACGTTCATCTGGCAGGCTCATCAGCGTGGGGCCGAGGGGGCGGATGACATCGTGGATCAGCTCTTTCAGCACATGGACCGTATTAGGGTTGGTGTAACGGTAACCGCCGGGGCTGTCCGTGGGCACCAGGGACTGCCAGCCGTGGTACATGATGCCCTCGACGGGACGCGAGATCATGGTCCAGAAGGCCTCCTTCAGGTGCATGGGCGCGATGGTGATGTAGGCGGCTTCGGGATCGTGATCCTCCCACGCCACGCCATCTGCCGGCTGCCCGGCCTTGATGGGGGCCGTCTGGCTGCGATACCAGATGAGCTGGGTCATCTTCATCACCCGCTGGCGGCGGCCGCTGGCCTCGCTCATGGCCAGGAGTTGGTCCGTGCACAGGCCGATGCGCTGGGGATCCGGGTAAGTGTAGGTCCAGTGGGAAAGCACATCCACCGTGCCACCTGCGCCGCTGATGCTGGGCTGGCGCACGGCGGGGTCAAAGAAGGTCCAGTGGTCGCGGTGCGCCCCGCTTTTGATGCCCTTGTTCAGGGCGCTGTGCAGGCCGTTCCAGCCATCGCCCACGGTCCAAAACCAGCGGTAGTATTTCAGCAGCGGGTGATCATCAGCGATCACCCGGTTGGCCGGGAAGTCTTTCAGCTTCGTCCAGTCCACCCCGCTACGCAGGTTCACCTCCGCAGGGATGTCGGTCTGGGCAAACTGGCGATAGTTTTCACGGTCCACCGCATTGAAGGAAGGGCGCGAGGCATCGCGCACTTCAGTATTGATGAGCGTGGCGGCAAAGGCCGGATGCTGGCCATAAGCGCGGGACATACTGCGGCCCAGCTTTTCAAAAAACGGAGCAACATCTGGTGTGGAGGCGGCAATGGCCGGACGCTCGTTTGGCTTGCCCGCGCGGTCCACCCGCAGCAGTTCGGGCTTGGTCTCCAGCCAGTGACCTGGGGACAGGCTGGCGACGACCTTCAGACCCTTGGCGAGGGCTTCATCCAGGGTGCGGCGCTGCTTGTCCATCTCTTCCGGAGTGCCGGGGAAAGGTGTCTTTTGATTGTCCATTCGCGTGGCCCATATCTCCTCCAGCGCGGGGGCTCGCAGGCCGATGAAGTGGGTGAAGCCGATATCCTTCAGCCGCGTCATTTCCTCAGGCCCTGCCCCCCACATGACCACAGGCATGGAGGGAGCAGGGCGGGGGACAATCTCAAAGGTCTCGGTGGCATCGGTGAAGGCCGTGCCCATCTGCAGCCGGGCCTGCAGCTTGTAGCTGCCCGCTTTCAGTCCTGTATTGATGGCGAAGCGCACCGCGTGTTCCGCCCCGGCTCTGAGTTCGGGCAATGGGTAGGTTTGGTTCTCGTCGCCAAAGGTCACTTCCAAAATGGCTCCCGTGACTTTCTCACGGCGCAGATTCGTGCAGCGGAGCAGCACGGGATCGCTGCGCTCCTGCCGCTGCCAGACGTGGCGCGGGCTGGTGAGACTGAGGGCGATGGCCTCAAACTGAAGCGCTCCTTCACACAGGCGGACTTCATCGATGAAGCCGGAAAAGCCACCGTAATTGCTGCCCACGCGATCCCCCAGATGCAGTGGCTTCGTGCCCGGTGCCACAGCGGTGCAGCCGGGCTTGGTCACCCGGCTGAGCAGGGACCCATTGCGATAAAAGGTGACGGTGCCTGCCGCATCATAAGTGAAGGCCACATGCTGCCATTCGGTGGCGAGGGTGAGCGGCTCGGAGTGAAACGTCTCTGAGGTGCTGCCAAAGCCCAGCGTCACAGCCAGGCGACGAAGTCCCGCTTTGTCCGGCTCCAGGATCTGCCAGGCGTAGTCGGTGTGGTTATCGGGCACATAGCGTTTGTCCAGCAGGTAGCAGCGCCCGGTCTTGGTAAAGTCGGCTTTGGGCCGGATCCACATCTCCATCGTGAACGGGCCCGTGGGAGTCAGCGGGGCAGTGCCGGTGACACGCAGCGAGTGCGGCTTGTCCGAAAGGGGAAAGCCGGGGAAGGACTCGAAGCCCAGGCCCAGTCGGCCTTCGGCTTTGAGAACGGCACCATTGACCACGAGGTCATGGCCCTTGCTAGAGCTGTCCTTCAGCTCCGCGCCGTCATCGAATTTCCAATAACCCAGCACCTGCTTGCCTGAGGCATCGGTGCCCGTGTAGCCAGTCTCCCAGGTTTCTTGCAGGGCGGTGGCAGGAAGGGCAGCAAACAGAAGGGCTGGGAGGAGCAGGCGGCGCATGGTCAGGCAAACAATACCCGGTTGAAAGGGGGGATGTTGCGGGCAGGTGTGGCTTTGACATCACTTGGCAGAATTCTTTATGCGAAGGAGGGTTCCAGGTATGAAACTCGGACGGGTGAGTAGCGTTCCTTTAAATAGCGAGTGTGGCCACGCCGCACCCGCTTGGTGATGGCATCCAATGCTGCTGGAGATTCGTGTGGAAGAGATGTAAGGAGCTTTTGATCACTCATGGAAAAAACGGAGGCCACCACCTTTCAGACCACTCGCTGGTCCATGGTGAGACGTGCGGTGGATGAGGGAGATCCTCAGGCTTCCGAGGCGCTGGCTCAGTTATGTCAGCTCTACTGGAGACCGCTCTTTGTTTATTGTTATGGCAATGGGCGCAGCCGGGCGGATGCGGAAGACCTGACGCAAGGTTACTTCACCCAGTTGCTGGCCCGGGATTCTTTGAGGTTGGCAGACCCCATGCGTGGGAAGTTTCGCACGTTCCTGCTGTCCTCGTTTAAAAATTATCTCACGGATGTGCATCGCCAAGGCCAGGCTGCTAAGAGAGGCCGTGGAGCTACCCATGTGCCCTTTGAGCTAGATCTAACCGAGGGTTGCCTAACAGAACTTGCGACGGAGGCGGAACCCGAACGTGCCTATGACCGTCAATGGGCGCGGGATCTGGTGCAGAGAGCCACCACCCGACTGCGGGAAGAATACACCGCTGGAGGCAAGGGGGAATGGTTCGAAAATGTGGCAGGTGAAAAAGCGGGGGCCTGCAGCTACCAGGAATTGGCCGTTCGTTTTGGCAGCACGGAGGATGCGGTGAAAAGTTTTGCGCTCCGTGTGCGGAAACGTTTCCGCATGCTTTTGGAGAGGGAGATTGCTGATACGGTGGCCTCCCCAGATGAAGTCCAGGCAGAGATGGCCTACTTGGCGGAGCTTCTCAGAGGTTAAAACGACACCTGCCCTCGCCCTCTCCGTACATGAGCCTTGTGCTAGATTCTCATTCGACCTCTTGCCCAGACTGCGGGGCTATTTTGCCTGCTGGCTCGGGAGCTCTCCTCTGCCCGGTTTGTGTGCTGCTGGAGGATGCGGAGGCATCACCGCCCTTACTTCGTTATACCTTGTTAGGTGAAATCGCTCGTGGTGGCATGGGGGTGGTGTATCGGGCGCGGCAGGAAAGCCTGAAGCGCGTGGTAGCGGTGAAAATTCTCCCCGGCGCTGCCTTTTCGTCGCAAGAGTTCCGACAGCGTTTTCAACGCGAGGCCGAGACGGCGGCCAGCCTGAATCACCCGAACATTGTGGCGATCCACGAAATCGGTGAATTGTCGGGCCAGCCTTTCATTGCGATGGAGTTGGTCGAAGGGATTTCATTGGGGGATCGGTTGATCAGAGACAGACTCACGCCTGAGCTCTCCGCTCATATCATGAGGCAGGTGGGCCGGGCCGTAGCTCATGCCCATGAGAGAGGGGTCATTCACCGAGACTTGAAGCCTTCGAACATCTTATTGAGGGATGAGACGGAGCCGATGTTGACCGACTTTGGTCTGGCTCGATTCACCCAAACGGGGCACACCTTAACACGCAGCGCGCAGAGTCTCGGTTCACCGGGTTACCTACCGCCTGAACGCGTGGGTCTGCGAGAAGGATCTCCTGCCGTGGCTGAAGATGTGTATGGACTGGGGGCGGTGCTATATCATTGCCTCACCGGGAGACCTCCTTTCATGGCCGACTCCGTGGCGGCCTTGCTGGCCGCGACAGAGATGCAGGAGCCAGTGGCCCCGCGTTTGCTGAATTCCTCCATCCCGCTCGACCTGCAGACCATTTGCCTGCGGTGTTTAGAAAAGAAACCAGCTTCCCGTTATGCCAGTGCGCAGGAAGTGGCGGATGAGCTGGACCGTTTCCTCCGTGGAGATTCCATCCTGGCGCGGCCTGTTAGCACCTGCGTGCGGGTTCTGCGCCGGGCACAAAGGCAGCCTGTGTTAGCGGGATTAAGTGTGGCTTTGGTTCTGGCGATCATCGCTGGCACGCTGGGCTCCTTCCTCGGTTGGCAGCACGCAGAACGGGAGGCTGAAGCTCGGCGCGTGGAGCTTTATTCCAGCAACATTGCTGCGGCAGCAGGTGCTTTGAATACAGGGTTGCCCGCCCAGGCCCGCAGCCTGCTTCGGGATTCCTTGCCGGGACTGGGCGAGCGTGATTTGCGAGGGCCCGAATGGTATCTTTTGCAGCATTTGATGGCCCCGCAGGAGCTGTTTTCCATCGCCGCTCATGGGCATATTCTTACCACGCTGGACTGGAGCCCCAGTGGCCAGTGCTTGCTCAGCGGTGCCCATGATGGATCGCTGAATCTATGGCGTCTGGACAAAGCGGGGCGGCTGCAAAGGGTGCAGCAGATTTTGGCTCCAGGTAAACCGCGATTGAATCAGGTGAAATGGCTGGATGAAGAGTCGTTTATCTGCGCCGAATCAGGCGGTGTCATTCGTCTGCGCAAGCTCGGGCGGGATCAACCCGTGTGGGAGATCAACGGCGCTCAGTTCTCACTCGCAAAGCGGGCAGGCCTGCTCGCGGTGAGTTCCTCCGGTCCTTTTTATTATGAACCGGCGGGTGAAATCACCCTCTGGAAGTTGGGTGAAGGGGCACCCTCCAAATTGAAAACCTTTTCTCAGCCGGGGCGTTCGGTGGCGCTATCGCCTGAGGGCGATGGATTGGCTTTTTCCAGACCTCACGCGGGGCGTGCCGATGTCGAAAGCGGCCTGTGGTGGGTGAACTTGCAGAAGGCCAATGAGCAGCCGCGACTTCTCACGACACCCGGCCCAGTTTGGTCGCTTCAATTCGCGCCGGATGGTCTGAGCTTAGCCGTGTCCTTATTTCAGGGCGGGGCAGACGTGCTCAGGTTTTCCATGCCAAGTGCAGAGCGGCTGCCGTCTTTGCAGGGCCATTCTTTGCGGCCTTGGTCCGTGACGTTTTCAGCCGACTCTCAAACACAGATCACGACTTCATCCGACCGGTCGATTCGTGCCTGGAAGGCGGGCCGAGAAGTGGCGCAGCTCACTGCTGCGCATGAGAATGAAATCTGGTGTGCGGCCCTACATCCACAAGCTCAATACTTGGCCACCGGGGATAAGGATGGGGTGCTGAAAGTGTTTGGCTTTCCTTTGGCGGGGGATCGCATGGCGGCCGCGGCCCGCTTCCCACACTCCCGGTATGAGCCGCTGATCTTTACCCCGGATTCAAAGGCGATTTGTTTGGCTCAGGGCCAACAAACGATGCAACGAAGTCTCCTGAATAAACAAGCCCACAAGTTAAATCTGCCCGCCCCTGTGGCTGGTTATGATGATCGAGGCCAGCCATGGGTGTGGAATCGAAGTGCAGGTGTTTTAAGCCGAGGGGATGGCGGGCTTTCATGGTCGTTGGGAGAAGCGGGAAGCGCTTTTCTCAAAACGGGATTCAGTGAAAATGGGGCCTATTTTTACAGCCTTCAGGCTCCAGGTCTTGGGGTGAGGTTGGAGATCCAAAGTGGTCGGCGTGAAGTCGTGCCACAGCTACTCACGCAGCCTTTGGCGGATGAGTCTGAGGTTAAAGCTGCCAAGCTATCGGCAGATGGCCGCTACTTGGCAGTGGCATCTTGGCATGAGCTGGCCTTGCATGATTTTAAGACGCATCGGACCCAGCGTTTTCCCAATGATCCGCATTGGGCACGTGACATCGCTTTTTCTTCAAAGGGACAGTGGATGGCGACTGCGGGCATCAACGGCCATATCCATTTGCGCCATCTGCCCCAGGGGCAACTGAAGGCGGTCCTGAGAGGTCACATCGAAGAGGTCTCTGGCGTGGCTTTTTCTCCAGATGGGCAAACGTTGGTCTCTTCAGAGATTGGGCTGGGGTTGCGTTTTTGGCGGATGGATACCCTGCGAGAAGTGTTTTATCTGCGATTGGAAAAGACGGCTGAGGCGCTGCGTTTTTCCCCAGATGGACGGTGGCTAGCGGTGGGCCTGTGCGAGGCTGAGGCGGCACCGGAAACGGGGCAGATCCTCATCCTACCTGTGGCTCCTTCTCCAGAACCGTAGATTTTTTTTGGGACTGCGCCACCTCAGATCCAGAGTTCCGTAGATGGGGAGTGGACTCATTCCACTTCATGAAAATCTCTTCTCTTATCCTTGGTGCTCTTGCGCTCATCCGCTTGGGCAGTCCTGCGCTGGCGGCACCCCCGGTCAATGATAACTTTGCCGCTGCCACCGTCCCGATTTTGGGCGTTACCTCCATCAGCACGACTGTCGAGGCGACAGTGGAACCGGGGGAGCCGGGGCACCGCCGTTTCGGTGTGCTGCCCATGCGCACGGTGTGGTATCGTTACACGCCTGACTTCAATGGCTACATGCAAGCCGATACCACAGGCAGTGCAGGGGACACTAGCATGGCCGTTTACCGCGGCACTGCCCTGACGAAGCTGACACTGCTGGCCAAGAATGATGATAACGAGGGTAGCTCCCGCGCTAAACTTCGTTTCGCGGTGACCAAGGGCACGCCTTACTACTTTGTGGTGGATACGTTTGCGGAGCGGGACATTGAGTTCTTGCTGACTCCACTGGTTCAATTCCAATCGGTTTCTTTTGAGGCTGCGCTGGCTGTGAGCGTGGACTTTCAAGACCCCACCATGGAAGACTATGGCAAAGTCATCTTCACTTTAACGGACAAAGGTGCGGTGAGCGGCAAATTGATGATGGGGACGAAAACGTATCCCTTTGTCTCTGCCGTATCACCGAGCTTGGCGGTATCCATCTCATTGCCTCGTTTGGGCCAGTTGCCCGTCAATGTGCTCATGCAATTGGAGGTGACGGGCAATGGCAGTCTGAAACCCAAGGCGGGCCTCTTTGGCAGCGTGGGAGATAAGTCGGTGGTGACTTTCGCCTGCCTAGCGCCTGTTTTCACCAAGGCGGCCCCTTGTCCGCGCACGGGTGTGTATAACTATGCCATGGATGATGATGCAGGCTTCGGATACAGCATCTGCAAACTCACCATCAGCCCGACGGGGCTTTGCACGGGCAAAGGTTGGTTGGGGGAAGGGACTCCCTTTGTTTTCTCCACCCGCCTGCTCAATGATAGCGATGGGCCGGATCAGGCGCTAACCAACAATGGGAGCTTCTGCCATCACATGTTCATCGGGGGCACGAAGAGCCAGCTCACAGCAACTGCCAGCCTGCTTTCGAGCTTCAACATCATCTCGGGTCGAGTGGAAACGGTGGTGGCCGGAAAGGCGGATTTCTTCCGTCAACCGCCAGCAAAACTGGGGGCTAAGTATCTGCCGCTAGGCTGCGAGTCCCATGCCATGCGGCTTGGAGGTCGTGACTACTTTGTGCCTCCCGCTGGAAATCGGGTGGACGCTGCTTTCAATGCCAATGCTGGCGCAGTGAACGGTAACGCCCAGTCGGATGGGGTGAACATTCCCACCAACTTGACTCTGACGACTGACAATCTGCTTGAACCCCTGGGAATCAACCTCACCCGCTACTTCGTCAAAGTGGATGTCAAAACGGGGCTTGTGACGGGGACCGCAGATGGTTTGGATGTGATGATACCGAATGGTCCGACGAACAAAAACATATATCCTGTGCGGGGAATACTGATCCCTTCGCGTTCAGGCGCTGGTTTTTCCCCTGGATTTTACGGGCATCTTATAGGTCCGAAAGATGCAGGGCTCTTCACCCTGTTGCCTGCGCCTTGAGTTGCATCCTGTCTATTTCCTCACTGTGCCTCTGGCCAAAGGCTGAACGGGCGTGGTGAGGAAGGTGTGGAGATCCGCCATCTGCTGCGGCGTGATGGCGGCCTCCAATCCTTCGGGCATGAGCGAGGTGCTAGTGCTGGTGAGCGATGTGATCTCCGCCCGCTCGGCCATCTGAAAATCCACCTGTGTTTGCACAGAGTGGGCAGGCTCATGCGCCCATTCTGACGGGTGACTGTTTTTTTGTGATAAAAGAACTCATCGCTTTTGTTGCGAAGGTGGTCGGAGTGGGTTCACATCTCCCGTCATCATGCCACCCCCGTCAGGCATCACTCCGCCAGCCTCGGACATCGTCACCCTCAGTCTCATCTCGCATACAAATGCGGGCAAGACCACGCTCGCCCGTACGCTCCTGCGCCGGGACGTGGGGGAGGTGCGGGATGCCGCGCATGTGACGCTCTTTAATGAGTCCTACACTTTGTTAGAAGAGGACGCGCGGCTGCTGCGGCTGTGGGACACACCCGGCTTTGGCGACAGCGCACGCTTATTAAAGAGACTGCAACGCGAGCGCAATCCTGTGCTGTGGTTCCTTTCCCAATCCTGGGACCGCCTTACCGACAAGCCTCTCTGGTGCAGCCAGCAGGCGCTGAAGAATGTGCGCGATGAGGCCGATGTGGTCCTCTATCTGGTGAATGCCACTGAGCCGCCTGAAGTCGCCGCCTACATTACGCCTGAGATGGAAATCCTGGGCTGGACCGGCAAACCGGTGCTGGTGCTGCTGAACCAGACCGGGCCTCTGGAATCGAAAGAAACCGATGAGGCTGAGATGGCGGCGTGGCGCGAACATCTCAAGAGCTACACTTTTGTCCGCGATGTGCTGCGCATGGATGCCTTTGCCCGCTGCTGGGTGCAGGAAGATCGGCTCATGGATTCTCTCGCACCGTTGCTCGCGGAACGGAAGGCGGATGCCTTCAAGCACCTGAAGCGTGCCTGGCATCAGCGCAATGTGGATGTCTTTCGCCAGTCTTGCCGCGTGTTATCCGAGTTGCTCACCGCGGCAGTGCTGGATGGCGTGGCAGTGCGCAATGAAACCTTGCTGGAGCGGGTAGGCATTGGCCGTTCCGATCTGAACAAAGAATACCAGGAGGCCCGTGAAAAGCTGGCCACCCAATTGGCCGACCGAATCACCGCAGCGACGAACTCCCTCATCCGTCTGCATGGGCTGGAAGGAGAGTCGGCACGTGCGCTCGGGGCACTGGCCAAAGATCAGTTTCACACACCGCAGCCGGTGCCAGAAGCCATCTGGAGCGTGGTGGGCAGCGTGGCGGGCGGGGCCATGGGTGGTCTCATTGCAGACTTGAAGATGGGCGGCATGACCTTTGGTGGCGGGGCTTTGCTCGGCGGTCTCGCCGCCGGGCTTGGTGCTTATGCCTTGATCAAGAGTTACAACCTCGTGCGTGGTGGTGATCATCGTCTGCACTGGTCACGTGAGCACTTCCGCGAGCAGGTGCGTTTGGCGATGCTCACTTATCTTGCCGTGGCTCACTTTGGCCGTGGCCGTGGTGAATGGCAGGAGTGTGTGGAGCCTGCGCATTGGAATCAGATCGTCGAGCAAGTGCTCGATGAACACGGCGATGGTGTGGACCGTTTATGGAAAGAAGGTGTGGAGAAAGGGGCGATGCCCGATGCTCTTTCGAAGTCCGCCTTGCCGCTGGTCAACGACTGCCTCTCATGCACGCTCACACGCTTGTATCCTGATGTGATGTTTGATGCATGAAGCTGTCATGAGGTGATCATGATGAACTGCTTCAACAGGTCTTTGAATGCCTGAGTGATCCCTTGAAACAAAGAGACCCTCCGGCATGCGGAGCCGGAGGGTCTAGTTTGGCGATCCAGCAACCAACAACAGTGAGGATCGTTTGGCACGAAAGTCTTAGCTGAGGAAGCTGCAACATCGTGGCCTGCCAAGCGCAAGGCTTCGACAGACATCCGAAGGTTAAAAAGTTTTACCCTTCCCGTCAACCCAAGGGGTTGTTTTTTGCAAAAACGTGAGGTTTTATCATTTTTGAGATGCTTATTTTCCGTGAAACTCTGATAATTTTAGAAGAAAGGCGCTTGACAGCATTGTGGATAAATGACTGTTCATGTGAATAAGTGCAATAAGAAATGGGCCCTTTTATCCCCTATCGAGGGGATCCGTTCGGAGGAAAGATGCGTTCATTTCAGTTCGTTTTGTCCTTCTGCCCCCCACCCTTGTCGGTTTGTGGCCGGCCCAGATCCAGTCAGCGAAACTGATTGAAGATGCGCCGGACGCGCTGACGTTGGTGTCCCACCCCCAGCCAGGAATTTTTCACATGGTTATCCCCCGCATTCACCGCACTGCCTCGTGGTCCGCACTCGCTGCGTCCCTGCTGACTTTCTCGCTCCAGGCCAATGATTGGTCCAACTGGCGCGGCCCCCTCCAAAACGGCGTGAGCCTGGAGCACTACACAGGGGCAGGCAAATTGCCCGATTCTGCCGCCTGGACCTACGATGCCCGCAGCCGTGGCACGCCAGTGATCGTGGACGGAAAGGTGATTCTTTGGGGTTATCGAGGCGAAACGAGTGATTTGATCGAACTTTTGACCGTTTTGGATGCCAAAACTGGCAAAAAGCTCTGGGAAGTGGAAATTGCCGACTACCTCAGCGATTCCATCTACAACCGCTATTCCATCGGCGCTCCGACCGTGGATCCAGAAACGAAGCGTATCTACCTCGTCAGCAATGCCGGCGTGTTTGTCTGCTATGAGATGGATGGCAAGAAGGTGTTCGAAATCCCGCTGATGGAAGATTTCGGGCGGATGACCTTCCCAAATGCTCGTGTGGGCAGCCCAGTGATCGAGGGCGACCTGGTGATCACCCACTTCATTTTCTCCAACTGGGGAGCCGACGGTCCTGCTGCTGACCGCGCCTATGCTTTTGATAAAAAGACGGGCGAGCTCGTCTGGTGGGCGCTTCCTGGCGTCAGCCCGCCGGTGGACAGCTCCTTCTCCACTCCAGTGCTGGAAACCCGCGATGGCAAACGCGTGATGTATTACACCACGGGTTGCGGCCACATCGTCTGCGTGAATGCCCGCAGCGGCAAAGCCTACTGGAAGATGCCCATCTGCAAAAACGGGGTGAATGCCTCCGTCGTGCTGCACAAGGGCAATAAGCTCATCGCCATCCACGGTGACGAGAACATCGATAGCTCTGAGAAGGGACGCATGGTCGCCATCAAGCTGCCTGAAACCCTCACCGCCCCCACGACTCCAGAAGGCACCGTTTTGACGGGTGCCGAACTCTGGCGTCTGCCCCTGGGAGCCACCAGCAGCTCCCCCGTGGTGGTTGGCGACATGCTTTATCAGCTCACCGACGGTGGCGAACTCTACTGCATCAATATCGAAACCGGCAAAGAGCTGTGGAAGAAGAAGCTCAGCAATGCGAATCTGCATTCCTCCGCCGTTTATGCCGACGGCCTGCTGTATTGCCCCATGATGGAAGGCAAGCTGGTGGTGGTGAAACCTGGCGAGACCGATGCGGAAATCGTCCAGGAGATCAAACTCGAGGGCCAGTGCCTGGGTGCCCCCTCCATTTGTGATGGCGTGGTGTATGTCACCACGACCGAAAAGCTTTACAGCTTCCCGATTCCCAACAGCGGCATCAAGGTGGATGCGGCCCCCGTGGTGGAAATCCCGAAAGCTGGCAAGCCTGCCGCCTTGCAGATCATCCCGGCTGAAGTCGTCATCATGAACGGCAGCAAGCAGGCCTTCCGCATCCGCAGCGTGGATGCCAATGGTTTTGTCGTCAGCGAAGACGTCAAAGGCGTGAAGTGGGAATCCTTCATCCCGCCGACAGCCAAGGTGAAAGCCTCCATGGACGCGAAGTTCAACGATGCGGGTGAATTGGTGGTGGCTGCTAATGCCAAAGAAAGCGCCGGTGCCTTTAAGGCCACTGCTGCCGACGGCACCTTCGGAACCATCCGTGGTCGTGCGCTGAAGAACCTGCCTCTGACGGAAGATTTTGAAGGCTACAACCTGGATCAGGATCAGCCTTCTGAGGGCGTGAAGTTCTCCTACCCGCCGCTGCCGTGGATCGGTGCGCGCTTCAAGTTCGACGTGCGCGAGCTCGAAGGAAACAAGGTGTTCGCCAAGACTTTTGACCGTCTGCTTTTTCAGCGTGGCACAGTCTTCGTTGCTCCGTCCCACCTGTCCAATTACACCATGCAGGCCGATGTGCGCACCGAGGGCAGCGCCCGTCTGAAATCTGACATCGGTTTCATCAACCAGCGCTACCTCATTTGCCTGCGCGGCAATGCTAACAAGCTGGAAGTCAGCTCGAACCCCGAGCGTCTGAAGGTCGAAGGCAATTTCAAGGTCTCCGCCAACACCTGGTATACCCTGAAGACCCGTGTGGATGTGAACCCCGACGGCAGTGGCGTGGTGCGTGGCAAGGTGTGGGAAAAAGGCCAGCCTGAGCCTGAAGCCTGGACCGTGGAGGCCAAGGTGGCCAAAGCCCACACCCAGGGTAGCCCCGGCATCTTTGGTTTCAGCCAGATGAATCAGAAGCGTGTGTTTCTGGACAATCTGAGCATCACTCCGAACAAGTAATCCTCTCTCTCTGTCTCTACCCTTTCCATGAAGCTAAAATCCACCCTCCTCCTGGCGCTGTTCAGCGCTTCTGCCCTTCAGGCTGCCGACTGGTCCGAATGGGGCGGCGGCAAGAGCCGCAACATGGTGTCCGAAGAAAAAGGACTGCCGCTGGAATTCGAACCTGGGAAAAAGTACGGTCCCAAGGCCGCACCAAAGATCGCGGGTCGTCTGCGTCCGAATGCTGAAGAGGCCAACAAAGGCCCCGGCGCTGAAGATGTGGACATGAGCACCACCAAGAACTGCCTCTGGGTGGCCAAGCTGGGTTCCCAGACCTACGGCACGCCCATCATTGCCGATGGCAAAGTCTACGTAGGCACCAACAACGAAACCCCGCGCGACCCGAAAAACATCGGTGACCGTGGCATCGTGATGTGCTTTGAAGAGAAGACTGGCAAGTTTCTCTGGCAGCTCGTTTCCCCTAAAATGGGCAGCGGCAAGGTTAATGACTGGGAGTACCTGGGCATCTGCGCCAGCCCGACCATCGTTGGCAACCGCGCTTATGTTCCTGGCAACCGCTGCCAGATCATCTGCCTGGATGTCGAAGGCATGGCCAACGGCAACGATGGCATGAAGGACGAGGCCCAGTTCATGGCAGTGCCAGACAAGGATGGCAAGCTGACCCCGGTGGAACCCGGCCCGCAGGATGCAGACATCATTTGGGTCTATGACATGTACAAGGAACTCGGCGTCTTCCAGCACAATGCCACGGCTGGTTATCCGCTGATCATTGGTGATAAGCTCTTTGCTCCGACCTGCAACGGCGTGGACTGGACGCACACCAACATTCCATCCCCACAGTCTCCCAGCTTCATCATGCTGAATGCCAACGATGGCACGCTCATGGGTGAAATGGACCATGTGGCCAGCGAGCGCGTGCTTCATTGCTCCTGGTCCAGCCCGACCTACACGGAGGTCAATGGCAAGCCGCAGATCGTCTTCGCCGCCGGCGATGGCTGGGTTTACTCCATGGCCCCGGAGACCGAGAAGAAGGACGACTTCGACATCCTCAAGGAATACTGGCGCTATGACGCGAACCCGCCTGAGTATCGCAAAAACGATGCGGGTGAGCCGATCAAGTATGTGGAATACGACGGCCCGAGCGAGATCATCGGCACCCCTGTGGTGTATGACGGCCTCGTTTACGTTGCCATCGGCCAGGACCCTGAGCACGGTGAAGGCGTGGGCATGCTGAGCTGCATTGACCCCAAAGGCACGGGCGATCTTTCCGGTAAAGCTGTCTGGACCTTCAAAGGGATCGAGCGCTCCATCTCCACTTGCGCCGTCAAAGATGGCCTGGTTTACATCGCCGACTACACTGGCCGCCTGTTCTGCCTCGATGCCAAAACCGGCAAGGAATACTGGAAGTTCGACACCAAGGGCCACATCTGGGCCAGCCCGCTCGTCGCGGATGGCAAGGTGTACATTGGCAACGAAGAAGGCGAACTGTTCATCCTGGCCGAAGGCAAGGAGCTCAAGGAACTGAAGACCATCGAATTCCCATCCCCTCTGCTGGGCGGTCTGGTCGCTGCCAACGGCTGCCTCTACGTCGCCACCCACACCCACCTGTATTGCTTCAAAGAAGGCGGTACCCCGGTGGAAACGGCCGGCGCTGAATAAGCTGGACTCGGTTTTCCAAATCTCAAAGTGGGCTAGAGGGCAACCTCTGGCCCACTTTTTTTTGGCAGTATCCGAAGCCTCCAGGAAACCATCTGCCCATTTTTTAAAACTTGCTGCCGGGATGCAAGAGAGCGGCTGCGGTGTGCTTTTCACATTTCGTGACCCCACTCTCTCGCCGTCATTTCCTCGGTTCCGTAATGGCTATTCCTGTGATCGGCTCTCCTGCCGCCGCTCTGGCTGCATCATCCCCGACATCCTTCGAGTTTGTTTTTCTCACGGACCCTCATATCCAGCCAGAGCTTGGTGCGGTGGAAGGAGTGAAGCAGTGCTTCGCGAAAGTGAATGAACTGAAACCTGCCTTTGTCGTCACTGGGGGCGATTTGATCATGGATGCCCTGGCCGTGGGTGAAACGCGAGTTCATCTGCAGTGGGACTTATGGGATGAAGTCATGAAGACATTGCAGCCGCAGGCTTACCACACGATTGGCAACCACGATGTCTGCGGTTGGTCCCGCAAGGCGGTGCTCAAAAAAGACCATGCTGACTATGGCAAGAAGCTCTTTGCAGACCGATATGGAAAGGGCAGGACATACCGCAGCTTTGACCATGGCGGCTGGCACTTCATCCTGCTCGATAGCATCGCTTTGGGGGAGGATGGTGGCTACAAAGGCTGGATTGATGATGATCAACTAGCCTGGTTGCAGGATGATCTGGAAAAGGTAGGACGGCAGACTCCCATCATTCTGGTCAGTCATATTCCTTTCTACAGTGTCTGGCATCAGGTGATCCAGGGGCCAGAGGTCACTCTAGGCCCGGGGGCTTTGGTCGGAAACGTGCGCGAGTTTCGGAAATTACTGGCTGGTTACAACCTGCGGCTTGTGCTCAGCGGTCACGGTCATATCTCCGAACGTATTCAGTTCGACAAGGTGACTTATCTGCAAGGTGGCGCGGTTAGCGGCATGTGGTGGAAGGGGCCAGTTCACGGCAACCCCGAAGGCTTTGTCCACATCACTTGCCATCAGGATGGGCGTTTTGAGGATCGTTACATAAGTTACGATTGGGCACCTCGTAAATGATCCGTTCGCTAGCAGTATCCAATGCTGGGAAGCTGGGTCTGGCTGGAAATCATCGTGGCTGGAAGAGCTGATTCGATGAAGACAGCGCCGCCGATATTCCACGGTCCGATACTGGCAATGGCTTGCCTGCTGAGGGCGTGCCAGCAGTAGGTTAACGTAGTCGAACAGGAAGTTAGGCCAGCCCATCCATGCCACCTGTGCTGGTGGCGAAGGCTTCCTCCTGCAGGCCGAGGCGGTGTAGGGTGCTGAGGTAGAGGTTCGGCAGCGGGTAGTTGTTCTTTTGGTCGAAGGCGAGATGCTGGCCGTGTTTGAAACCGCCTCCGGCGAAAAGCACGGGCATGTTCTTGTTGTCGTGGCTGGAGGCATTGCCCAGGTTGGAGGTCATGAGGACCATCGTCTCATCCAGCATGGAGTCGGCCTTCAAGCGGCGCAGGAAGCCGCCCCATTCGTTGATCATGCCCTGTTCCACGATGGCAAGCTGGCGCAGCTTTTCCTCGTTCATGCCGTGGTGGCTGAGGCCGTGGTAGCTTTCATCCACGCCATCCAGTCCGGTGACCGCATTGCCCGTGACATGCAGGGTGACAAAACGGGTGGAGTCCGTGGCGAGGGCCAGGTGAATGATGTCCAGGTAGATGCGCTCCACGGCCACCTCGTTATCGCGTGGGATTTGAGTGGGAGCCTTGGCATTGACCTTGGGCTTGGGCTTGCGGATCCACTCCTCATTGGCGACAAGGCGCTGCTCCAGGTCCCGCACACTGGTGAACCAGGCGTCTAGTTTGTCCCGGTCCCCGGCACCGACTTCACGCATGAGGGTCTTGGCCTCGGCCCCGACGACGTCCATGACGCTGCGCCCACGGCGGATCAGCTCGGTCTGCCGCTCTTGTTCAGCAGCGTTGTCGTTAACAAAAAGTTTGGCGAAGAGCTTCATCGCGTTGTTCTCCGCCGGGATCATGGCTCCGTTTTCCGTGTAGGCGGGACTGCTCTGGCTGTTGGTGTTGAGCACCAGGGATGGGAAACGAGTCTCGTGGCCCAGATGCTTGGCCATCAGTTGGTCTAGCGAGATGGTGTTTCGGGAGGTGGCTCCGCGCTGGTTGGGACAGGCCGAAAAGATGCTCCCCTCGGCGGTGTGACCACCGGAGACCCCGGGATGGGAGGAGCCGGAGATGACGGTGAAGTCCTGGCGGATGTCCTGCAGGGATTGCAGGTATTGGGAGGGCTTGTAATCACGTCCGGCGGTTTCGGGCACGAGGTGGGGATTGTGCAAACCGAGGGCGAGGCTGATGCCGACGAAACGTTTGGCCTGGCGTGCCTCTGGCACGGCGGCAAAGGCGGGAGTCATCGACTCTAGCACAGGCAGTCCCAGGGAAATGCCGAGGCCACGCAGGACGGTGCGACGCGAGAGGTGGCGCTTGGTGGTGAAGGAGGCTGAGTTCATGGGGGGAGGGACTACTTGTGCGTGAAGACGGGGCTCTTCACGGCTTCTAGGATCAACGAGCGAAGGCCGAAGTTCTTGCCTTTAGCCTGGGTGACAATGGCCTCCACGGCCTCGCGGTCGCCAAAGCGGATGGGCGCACCGGTGGCGTAGGTGAGGAACTGGCCGACAAATCCGACGGCGAGTTGCTCGGGCTTATGAAGATAGATTTGCTTCCAGCTTTGCAGGTCGGCGAAGGGATCGCCCTTTGGCGTGGTGCCGGAGGCCACAATAGGAACGCCTTTACCACGGAGACCGTAGCGCTCGCGCCAGACCCCGACGGGATCGAAGTTTTCCAAAACGAAGCCGGGCGGGTCGATCGTGGCGTGGCAGGAGTTGCACGATTCGTTGGAGCGATGTTTTTCCAACTGGTCACGAATGGAGGTGGCGCCACGGATGTCGGGCTCGATGGCGGGGATGTCTGGCGGTGGTGGCGGGATGTGCTGACCCAGCAGGCGCTCATTGACAAACACCCCGCGAATGACCGGGGAAGTGGTGGTACCATCGGCGGTGACTTTTAGAATGGAACCCTGAGTGAGCAGGCCGCCACGGATGACATCCTTGGGGTTAGTCAGCGAAATCTTTTGCAGGCCCTGGCCCGGTGTCACCTCGGCGGCGGCCTGATAATGCCGGGCGAGACGGCCATTGAGGAAGGTGAAGTCGGAATCTACCAGGTGGGTGACGGCGAGGTCCTTTTGCAGCAGCTCAGTGACATAGGCACGAGTCTCGTGCAGCATGGACTCCTGCACCACAGGATCAAAAGCAGGGTAAAGCCGGGTGTCAGGGGAGGTGAAGTCAATTTTCGTGAGCTTGAGCCATTGGTCGGTAAAGCTGCGGATGAAGCGCTCTGCCTTGGGATCTGCGAGCATGCGCTCCACCTGCTGCGCGAGCACATCCGGCTGCTGTAGGCTGCCATCGGTGGCCAGTTTCAGCAGGGCCTTGTCGGGCTGGCTGAGCCAGAAAGTGTAGCTGAGACGGGCTGCGAGGGCGTGGGACTCCAGCTCACCAGGGGCCTCGATGAAGGTGAGGAAGCGTGGTGAGCACAGAATGGTGCGGTAGGCGACTAACAAAGAGTCTGTTAAGGATCCACCAGCGGCCAGGGCTTGACGCCCCATGTCCAGATACGGGGCCAGTTGCTCATCTGTCACCGGACGGCGGAAGGCGCGGCGGGCAAAGCGAGCGACCAGTTTGTCCAGCGCGGTGGCGGGGTCGGCCTTTTTCAGATTCGTCTCGCCGAACAAATGGCGGTGCACGCTGGCGCGATCCGCCACGGGATAGATGCGCTGCATCTCGATGCCACGATGGGCGATGCCGGAGAAACCATCGCCTGCGAGGTCGCGTCCTTTGAAGGAGACATTGCCGCCCTGGGCCCCGGTGGGGGCGCGGCGCAAAGTGGCATCGTTCGGCTTCAGTTCCAGCATGTGGCCTTTGTGCATCCAGGCTTCATAGACGAGGTCGCGCGGTTCTGGCGTGGCCTCGATGAGGCCGATCATGTACAGCATGGGAACGTTTGAGACGCAGGCACCCGAGCGCAGCGTTCCCCAGACGGCCCCGCCAGGGCCGGGATTGATGGACTCCACCCCACGCACCGTGATGCGATACCAGCCATCGTCTGGAACGGCAGTGGCGGTCATCTTGCCAAAGAACTGGAGCGTGATGGGCCAGGAGAGACTGCGTCCATCGCGGGATTCCGGGCCACGATAGTTGCCACGGGTGACTTCCGCCAGTTGATCGGGGGTGAAGGACTTGCTGAATTTGGCATCGCCTTTCAGCACGCGCTCAAAGGCTTCGGCCAGGGCTAGGTCTGCCACATCCAGGTAACGGGCGAGCTGGTGGTGGGAAAGCTGCTGGCCGTCCGCCACGGTGGCAAAGCCGTGCGATTCAGGATCCTCCGGCAGCAGATCTTTGAGTGGGATATCAATGCCCAGGAGATCATGAATCGTATGTTCATACTCCACACGGGTGAGCCTGCGGCTGCGCACCCGGCCTAGCCTGGCGGTCTCTTCTTGATCTGCGCGAGTGAGATCGCCTTGCAGCTTGGACAGGAAGGTTTTCACCGCAGCCGCTTCTGGGCGATCGCTTTTTTTGGGCGGCATTTCGCCTTCATGCACCCGGTCAAACACTCGCACCCAACGGCGCAGGCTCTCTGGATTCTTCAGGTCAAAACTCACCGCCTGGAGATTCAGGCCACCCTTTTGCACATCGTCGTCATGGCACTCCACGCAGTGCTGATCCAGAAACGCAGACACAGGGGCTGGTGGCGGAGTAGGGGCTGCATGGAGCGAACTCAGCAGTAGAGCCGAGGTGAGCAGAACGGAAAAGCGGGGGGGCATTTTAAGGGGAACGCAGGAAACGGGGGCAGTTATCAGCGGCTTGCGTGCCACCAGTTCATCCGGTGGATGATGGCGCAGAATGCTGGCTTCGGCAAAAAATCCTGTCGCAGGTGAGGACTCCGAAACGTTCTTGAACGGAAGCCGCGACTTTTACCAATCCATGAAAACTCTCCTGACTCTCCTCTCCATGATCTCCCTCTCCGTCTCCGCTGCCGATCTTCAGGCCATCCCGCTGAAAACGATCGATGGCAAAGATGCCTCCTTGAAAGACTACGCGGGCAAGGTGCTGCTGATCGTGAACGTGGCCTCCGAATGCGGCTACACCAGCCAGTATGCTGGCCTGCAGGCACTGCATGAAAAGTATGCGAAGGATGGGTTCTCCGTGCTCGGCTTTCCCTGCAATGACTTTGGTGGTCAGGAGCCAGGCTCAGAGGCCGACATCAAGACCTTTTGCAGCAGCCGCTACAAGGTCAGCTTTCCCATGTTTTCCAAGGTCTCCATCACCGGGGAAAACAAACACCCACTGTTTGCTGAGCTGACCTCCACCAAACCAGTGCAGTGGAACTTTGAAAAGTTTCTGTTGGGCAAGGATGGTCAAGTGATCGCTCGCTATGGTTCGGATGCCGAACCTGAAGGTGGGGACATCGAGGCGGCTGTAAAAACGGCCTTGGTAAAATAGGCTTATAAAATAAAACTTTTAACCTTTTCTGAATCCGTCTGTGTTTTCGCAACGCAAATGCTTGTGTGAACACTCAATCTTTGACATGGATGAACCCATCCGCCTCTCGGGGCGGAAAATGGGTGTTTCCTGTCACGGTCGCGAGACGCCCCCAAGCTGTTCCAGTCTCCCTCATGCCTTCCTCTGAAATCAGCGATGAATCTCTGCTCCAGCGCGCCGGTGCTGGAGACATGCGCGCCTTTGAGGTGCTGTATGATCGTTATTCACCTCGATTGTTAGGCCTCCTGCGCCAGATGCTGGGGGATGAGCGCGAGGCGGAGGACGTGTTGCAGGAAGGGTTTCTCTACCTTTGGGACCACGCCCGTGACTATGATGTGGGCCGCAGCCGCGCCTTCACCTGGACCGTGATGATTTTCCGCCACAAGGCCATTGATCGGATGCGGGCGTTAGGACGGCGCCAGCGCCTGAATGAAACCGCAGCCATCGAGCACGCCACCCTGGGGGTCTCTGGCAATAGTGCAGACGAAACCATGCAGATGAAAGAACGCCAAAAGCAGGTGCACGCTGCCCTGCTGGCCCTGCCCGGCGAGCAGAGAAAACTGATCGAGTTCGCCTTTTTAAAGGGACTCACTCACCAAGCCATTGCCGAAGACATGCACCTGCCCCTGGGCACCGTGAAAACGCATATCCGGCGCGGCCTGCTGAAACTGCGAGACCTCATGAAAGGAGGGCGCGCGTGATGGACGAGCAACAAGAAGAACTGGCAGCGCTGAACGCACTGCATGCCCTGGATGATTCCGAGCGAAGCGCGCTGGAAATTTCGCGCAGTCGTGACGCTGAGCTGGACGATCTGGCCGCTGAGCTTGAACTGACGGCGGCGGAACTCGCCTCCCTGGTGCCTGCGGTCACTCCGCCACCAGCCCTGAAAGCCTCCATCATGGCTCAAGTGCGCGAGCGCGCCTCTGCCAAGAAATTGAAAAGCCCGGCGACTTCTTCACGTGCACAGCCCATCGCCTGGGGCATGGCTGCAGTGTTGGCGGCTGGTTGTTTCTGGCTCTGGAACGAACGCAGCCAACTGGCGCAGCAAGTGGCCGCGATGGCAGAAGTAGAAGCGGAAGCACGCAACCAGCTCATCCGGGTGCGCGATGAACGCGATGCTCTGGACGAGAAAAACGCGAAAGCCGCCCAGGAGATGGGGCAGCTTGCCGCCCAACTCGAAGGCATGCGTGAGCGCAGCCAGATCACTCAGCAGCAGTTGGTGACTCTCACTCAGGAGATCTCCGAGCTGCGGAAAAAGGATGCCTTTGCCCAGGTGCAAATCGCGACGCTGCAAAGTACTGTGGCCGCCTACAAAGAGGGCGTGGCTGTGGTGGTCTGGGACAGTGAGAAACACCAAGGACTGCTGAAACTGGAAAAGATGCCGCCTGTGGAATCTGGCAAGGACTACCAGCTCTGGGTAGTGGACCCGAAGAATCCAACACCTGTGAATGCAGGGGTGGTGCAGGTGGATGCTCAGGGCTTTGCCAAAGTGGAGTTCAAGCCTGTGGATGATGTCAGCAGTGCGGCGAAATTTGCTCTCAGTGTCGAGCGAGAGGGCGGTGTGCTGAAGAACGAAGGCCCCATCATCCTCATCGGCCCTTGATAGCTTTGCCACGAATGCCCTCACTCTAGTGAGGGCATTTTCGTTTGCATCCTTCGCGATAGATAGGGCAACATTACTTCGGAGGCAAAAGGGCTTGTCCCCGCCATGTACGGCCAGCCTGTTGCCACTCCGATATCCACGAAAAAAGCCCATGCTTTCGCATGGGCTTTGGACTTTACCGGGAGGCGGAGGATTACTCGCGCGCTACGCCGTTGTTCCAGGCGGAGTACATTTCCTCGACGGTGGGGATTTCCAGCGTGCGGACGATGCGGAAGCCCAGCCAGGTGGCATCGGTGAGATACCAGATGCTCTTGGGCAACTGCGGGTCTTGCTGTTTCCAGGCAGGCTCCGAAGCACGGCGGGAGGCGCTGCGGAGGAATTCGGCATCGTCATCGTAGGTGCCGCCACGGGCAGTGTGTGGGTAGGGGGTCTTGGAAGGAACCCACTTGTTACCCACAGCTCCGTTGCCCAGGCTTTTGTAGGTGCCTTCGTTGTATTGGTCCAGCGTCCACTCGCAGACGTTGCCATAGATGTCGTAGAGGCCCCAGGGATTGGGCTTCTTCTTGCCGATGGTGCTGTATTGGAAGTTAGGCGCGTTGTCGAAATACCAGGCGTATTCGCCGAGGTCTTTCGGATCGTCACCAAAGAAGTAGGCGGTGGTGGTGCCGGCGCGGGCAGCGTATTCCCACTCAGCCTCGGTAGGCAAGCGGTAGAAATGGCCGGTCTGGGCGCTGAGCCACTGGCAATATTTGTTGGCGGCGTGCTGCGTCATGCAGATGGCGGGGAAGCCATTGCGGCCCATGCCAAAGTCCATCGGCTGGTAGGGCGGGGTCGGCTGGGAGATGAGGTCTTCCGGTTTGTCGTTAGGCGACCACACTTTGCGGCTGCCATCCTTGTTGCGGCCTTCAGCGGTGAGCTGGAAGGGTTCGTACTCATCCCATGTCACCTCGTATTTGCCGATCCAGAAAGGCTTGATCTGCACCTTCACCTGCGGGCCTTCATCATCCGCACGATTCGCTTCGCCTGCCGGGCTGCCAAGCAGGAACTCACCACCCTTGATGGCCACCATAGAGTATGGAGCACCCGTCTTTGGCACCTTGGCATCATACGACTTCATGTCGGCCTCAGTCTTTTCCTTGGCGGTGGCGACGATCTTGGCGTGGATCTTTTTCACCAGTTCCATCGTGTCTGGATTGTTGGTGGGGGCGGCGCCTTTTTCTTTGGCCTTGAGGGTCACACCTTCCGGCCACACGGCCCCTTGCTCGATCCAGCCTTTCAGCATGGCGATTTCTTCTTTCTTCAGGGGGCCGCCGCTTTTGGCCGGCGGCATGAGATCGTCGTCATCTGCACCCAGGGTGGTGAGATGATAAACGGCGCTTTTGGCTAGGTCGAAGGCGACGATGTTAGGGGCGTTTTCGCCGCTTTCGAAGGCTTCCTTTTTCGTGCTGAGGATGTAGTCTCCTTTGTCCTTTTCAGGGTTGTGGCAGCTCACACAGTTCTGTTCCAGGATGGGCTGGATGTGCTTCACGAAGTCAATGCGAGGCTTCACTTCCAGGGTCACACCGGCGGGCCATTCGGCACCCTGTTCGATCCAGTTTTTGATGACTTCGATCTGGTTGGCGGCCAGGAGGCCTTCTTTGACTGGCGGCATCACCATTTCATCTTCGGCTGGAAGGATGAGGGTGGTGTAAATGGCACTCTTTTTCAGGTCGCCCGCTGTCAGGCCTGGGCCGTTTTCATTTCCCTTGATCATGTCTTCCTTCGTGTGCAGACGGAAGTCGCCTTTGTCTTTGTCTACACCGTGGCAGTGCGTGCAGGCAGCTTCGAGGATGGGTTTGACCTGGGTATGGAAATCCACCTTCGTGGCGGCTGCCGCGGTGAGTCCGGGCATCGCAGCGAGGGCGAGAAGGGCAGAGGTTAGTGGGCGGTGGGCTGACATGGAAGGCTTGGTTTTAGCATGAGTGGACGTTTTTGTCCACCCAGGAGGGGGGCGACGGTAACAGCGGCTGAGGATGGGTTTCTGGATGGGAAAGGTCTTCAACTTTTGAAGACCGCGATTTGTACGTCACTTCCGAGCCGATTCTGACGCCAATCTGTATTATTCTGCTTGTTGGCAAGATCATCGTGCTCTTTGGCGCTTCTCCTTTGAGTCACTGTTACGATTTGTCCACCCTTGATGAAATTGCTTTTTCTCACCGCCTCCTTCTTTTGGATTCTCGCCCCCGTGCTGCCCGCAGGGCTGACGCTGCGTTCGCTCGGGGCGAAGGGCGATGGTGTGACGGATGATCGTTCGGCCATTGAGGCTGCTTTGAAGCAAAGCGCCGGCCAGCCGGTGGATGGCGAGGGGCTGACCTATGCCGTGCATGGCTCCGTCCACGCCCGTGTGGCGGTGGATCTGAGCAACGCCACTCTCCTGCAAACAATGGGCGCTGTGGACACGGCGAAGTTTATCCGCTCCACTCAAAACACCACGGCTCCCACGGTGGTGCCGCCAGAGTCTTTGACCAAGATGGTCAATGGAGTGCCGCTGCTGCGCTATGATGCCGTGGCCACCTATGCCGAAGATCCGCTGGTGACTGGGGCCGATCTGCAGGCCATTCGCGCGATGCTAAACATCCGCACGCTTTTCATCTATGGCACCGACAACCAACCGGTGCCGGTGAAGCTGGCCAAGGTGAAAATCCTGCGTGGCAATCACGCCGAGGCTGGCATGCACTCGAACTCTGCCGGACTCTATCTGGTGAATGCAGGCCCAGTCACGCTGAAGGAGATCGAGATCACTGGCGATGGCAAGGGGGCAGGCCTCTACCTCAACCGCTGTGCGAAGGTGCGGATGGATGGGCTGAACATCCATGACATCCATTGGGCCCCGTATGCAGGAGATGTGACGTTTTCCAGCGAGGTGCTGGCCCGTGACTTTGGCTGGAACAACAGCCCCATGTATGATTTTGATGAGCGTGCCGGGCGCTTCATCCGCGTGCGGGTGCAGGAGCAGCTTACCGGCATGACGATTGGCAATTCCGAAGATGTAGAGATCATTAACTCACGGATCGAGCGGATCGGTACCCGCATTGATGGCAAGTTCCTGCCTTGGCAGGCCGATGGCGTGACCGTGGGCGGTGTGAAGGGACTGGTGATGCGGGACTGCGTGATCACGAATACCTGGGAGGGCATTGATCTCACAGGCAAAGGTGTGGATGGCTTTGTACAAGAGAACATCCGCATCAGCGACAGTTTCGCTTACGGCTTCAAGTACGCGCATCCGCAAAAGAACGGCAAAGTCATCAACTGCACTTCGGAGCGCGCAGGCTACCGCAGTTTCACCATCGGGTCCGAGAGCGAGAACATCGAATTCATCAACTGTGCTGCTTTGGAAACTGGAGTGCAGGGTTACTGGGTGCGCCCTGGTCGGCCTTCTAACGGCATCGCAGGATTTGAACTCGGCTTCGGTGATGGTCTATCCCCGCGCAACATCACTCTCAAAAACTGCCGCGCTGAAAACGTGCAGTTCCCGCAGGCGATGGAGTTTGGTTTTTCAACCAGTGACCGTGCGCGAAACCCTGAGCTGAACATCCGGCTGATCAATCCCAAGACTGTCGGCGCGACCATCCGGGCGATTGATGGATTCAAAGCGGAGTGATGGGCTAGGCGTTGCCTGAGCAACTGCGCAGAACGAAAAATAGCACCGCACTGCCCGCCACGGAGACAAGAATTGAGCTGATACAGCCGAGCCGATTGGAGAAGAAGACGAACATCGCGGTGGATGGTTGATTCAGCGGGCAGGAGCGGAAGACCGCCCCTGCTTACTGGTCGAATCTTTTCCTCAATGGCGCTGGAGGCGGTCCAGTGTGTGCTCAAGCGTGGCCTTTAGTTTTTCGGCAGCGCCGTCCATGGCGAATGCGATGGTTTCCGCCTTATGCGTTACGGCAATGGGCGGATGACCTTCCAGCCGTGCTTCCATCATGCAGCGCTTGTCTTGAGGGCCGCTCTTTTTGCTGTTCTCGTCATGAACATGAACTTCCACGCGTGTCACGTGGTCACTGACATGAGAAAGAGCGTCTGTGACGACGGCTTCAGCTTCAGCCGTGAATTCCTGACGGCCCGTGATGTGATTGTCGGTATTGACTTGGATGATCATGGTGGTTGGGGTTGTCGTTGTCTTATGTATTCGTTTGAGACAGTGGTTTGGCGTGGCTCGTTGAGATAAATAAGCGTGGATTTCCTGAATCGGCATCCGAGATGCAGACCAGCCTAGATGGGGACATGGCGGTCCGGTATTAGACCATCTCCGCCATCGTGCCACGGGTCACCCCGAGCTGGGACTGGGCCTTGAGATCCCGCCAGATGTCTTCGCCCCCGCGCTGGGAGGCGAGGAGTGACTGGTAGGTGCGGATGATGCGCAGGGACTCGTCTTTGGTCTGCTCCAGCAGTTCCACCCGGTAGTGGCGCAGGCCGGTCTGCATGAGGCCATTGAAGTATTGGGCTCCGGTCTGCGGCACGGCATTGAAGAGCGTGTTGCGGCAGCCGACATCGGCCTTCAACGGGTGCTCCATGCCGACACGGTCGCGCAGGCGCACCTTGTGCTTTTCGCAGGGGCGACCGCAGTTGGTGAAGTCCGTGCCTTCGGAAAGGAAGGCGGCGAAGGCGCAGTGCTCCATGTGAAACATGGGCATGTGCTGGTGCAGGGTGATCTCAAACCAGGATGGTGGTGCGCCTTCGATAAGGGCGAGGACCTGGTCAATGTTGAGATCGTAACTGATGGTCAGGCGCTCCAGGCCGGTCTGCTTCAGGAAGTCAGCAGTGAGCGGATTGGCCACGTTCAGGGAGAAGTCGCCGGTGATGGGGATGCCTGCATCACGGAAGAAGGCGATGGCTCCGAGGTTGCGGATGAGCACACCGTGGGGCTCGGCCCGGCTGATGAGTTTGAAGATGCCTGCCTCGCCCGATTTCTGGATGCGTGGTGTGGCGAGGTAGATGCGGGAACTGCTGTTCTCCTTCACATATTTCACGGCATCGGCATACTGGCGCACGTCTTCGAAGTCCACGTAGAGATGAGCCACGCCAGCCTCCAGAGCGGCCTCGATCTGCTGCTGATCACGGCAGAGAATGTGCAGGGAAGGGGAGGCGTCTGCGGTGCCGTGTTCGGCTGAAACCAGGCTGCCCACTTCCGCCAGCATTTGTGTGACCGAGCGCGTTGATGGAGTTCGCTGCACGGGGGCGGAGCCGATGAACTTCAGGTCGGCGCTCACCAGGGAGCGGCGCATGCGGTTCAGTTCGCTGACAGGCAGGATGACGTTGCCTTCCAGATGAAGGTCCAGGGTGCCGAGTTCAAAGGGCGTGCCGCCGAGACGGCCTAACTGATTTTGCAATGTCTCCTGGGTGAGCGGTCGTTGAAGGGCCTGCTCCAGCAGGATGCTGGAGGTGACCTTGACGCCCTGATCTTTGACTTCGATGACCAGCGGTTCTCCAGCCTTGCCGGAGATGATGAGGTCCAGGGGCTGCTTTTTCCGCAGCGGAATATCACCCTGGAAAGTCTGGCGGAGGCGTTGTTCGAGGGCCTGATCCCCCGTTTTGAAAATGCGGGTGCCCGGGGCGATGAGATCCGTGCTGAGACGGCCATGCTGGAATTCGATCCAGTTGCCATGCTGGCCATAGATGCGGCCGCCCTGCTCGTTGTTGGTGTCCTGGAGGTTTTCGAAAACGACGCCGTCGCCGTTCTTGAGGTGATCGGGGATTTCTTCCAGCTCGATGGCATCGCGCGCGACGGAGCGGACTACGCCGACATAATAACCGCGCTTTTTTCCGTAGTAGGCACCCACCAGTTCCTGGTGGTTCACGCCATGCATCCAGCCGCTGTAAAGGCCGCGGGAGAAGGTCATCTCCAGTTCATAGCGATCTTCCTCGGTGATGATTTCGCTGAGGTCTTTGTCTGCGAGGGCAGCATCAATGGCCTTGCGGTAAACGCGGGTGACGGCGGCGACGTACTCGGGGGTCTTGAGGCGGCCTTCGATTTTAAAACTTCGGATGCCCAGCTCGATGAGGCGCGGGATTTCCTGCACGGCGGCGAGGTCTTGGGGGCTGAGGAGGTAGCGCTTGTCGCCGAGGTCCTTCAGCTCGCCATCCACGACCATCTCATAGGGCATGCGGCAGGCCTGGGCACACTCACCACGGTTGGCACTGCGGCGACCTAACGATTCGCTCGTCAGGCACTGGCCGCTGTAAGCGACGCAAAGCGCACCGTGGACGAAGACTTCCAGAGGGACGTCTGGTTTGTCATTGGCCTGGAAGCGCTCCAGCTCGCGCAGGCTCAATTCGCGGGCGAGCACGGCTTGGTCAATGCCCAGGGTATTGGCCAGTTCCAGTCCCTCGGGGGAGGTGATGGTCATCTGTGTGCTGGCGTGCAGGCGCAGACCGGGGGCCAGTTGCTTCACCATGCGGGCGAGGCCGAGATCCTGAATGATGACGGCATCCACCCCGGCGGCTTCCAGCTCGCGGAGCTGGGTTTCTGCATCGGCCAGTTCGCTGGTGAAGATGAGGACGTTGAAAGCGCAGTAACCTTTGACTCCGTGACTGTGGAGAAAGCGCATCAGCTCCGGCAGATCTTCAGCCGTGAAGTTGTCTGCCCGCATGCGGGCATTGAAGCGGGGCAGGCCAAAGAAGATGGCGTCGGCACCATTGGCGACGGCGGCACGGGCGCACTCCCAGTTCCCGGCAGGGGAGAGGAGTTCAGGCAGATGAAGGGGGCGGGGCATGGGCGGTGAGGAGGCTCAAAACAAGCCGTGATGAGCGGGAGAAACGGGTGCCAGATATCGAAGCAAACCGAGAGAAGGCACCTGGGGAGCGGCATAAAACCGCCCCGAACCCTCACGATAGGCCAGAAATGGCCATTTGTCACGCCATCGTGACGACGACCGAGGGATCCCACTGGGCGCGTAGGTGGTGGACGGCGGCGATGATTTCCTGCACAGCCTGGGGAATTTCGGCCTCGGTGCTCAGCCTGGAGAGCGACAAACGCAGGGTGCTGGCGGCATGGCGTGCATCGTATCCCATGGCCTCCAGTACGTGAGAGGGGTGCAGGGAGGCGGTGTGGCAGGCGGAGCCGCCGGAACAGGCGATGCCTTTTTGATCCAGACGAATGAGTAGGGCGGCAGCATCCACACCAGGGAAATGAATGGAGGAGGTGGTGGGCAGGCGGGGAGCGGACTGGCTGTGGATTTCCACCTCCGGTAGGGCGGCGAGGAGCTGCTGTTCTAGCAGATCGTGCAGGGGACGGATGTTGGCAGGGCTGTTCAGGGCCAGTTCGGCCGCTTTTCCCAGGGCGACGATGCCGGGGACGTTTTCCGTGCCGCTGCGCCGTTCCCTTTCCTGGCCACCGCCGATGATCAGGGGCTGAAAGGGGGCGTGGTGACTAACAAACAATGCGCCAATGCCTTTGGGCGTGTGCATCTTGTGCCCGCTGAAGCTGAGGTAGTCTACGCCTACGCTGTGCACATCAACGGGCATCTTACCTACCATCTGCACGGCATCCGCATGCACCAGGGCTCCCGCAGTATGGGCCAGGGCGGCGATCTCGGCCATGGGCTGGATCACCCCCGTTTCATTGTTCGCCCAGAGCATGGAGACGAGGGCGGTTTGGCCGGGAACGAGAGCAGCCTGCAGGGCCTCCATGTCCAGCAGGCCATTCGAGTGTACAGGAATGCTTTTCACCTGGCCGCCCTGGGCCTGCCAGCGTGCGGCGCACTCCAGGGTGGCCGGGTGCTCGGTGGCACTGATGATCAGCAGCGGACGATCTGGCCAGGTGTGACGGGCCGAAAGATGGATGGCGTTGATGCTCTCCGTGGCACCGCTGGTGAAGATGATCTCTGGGGCTTCGGCACCGATGAGAGCGGCCACTTGTCCACGAGCCCGTTCCATGGCTCGGCGGGCAAAGCGGCCTGCGGCATGGGAGGAGGAGGCATTGCCATAGTGCTGGGAGAGAAAGGGCAGCATCGCCTCGATCACCGCCGGGTCAGGCGGTGTGGTGGCATTGGCATCTAGGTAGATCATGGTGGCAGGGGAGATACTAATGAATCAGGCCGGGCGTTCTTCAATCCACGTCAGCACCTGCCTGCGCTGCACGGGCAGGCGGCGGTGAAAGCTGTCCTCAATGGCATGCGCAGCCTGGCCCCCGGAAGACGCCCCTTCGCCCACCAGGCCCAGGTCTTCCGCGAGGCGGAGTTCAAAACGCTCGATCAATGCCCGACTCGGATCGTGGTCATTGAGATAGTCCAGGGCCTTGATGAGCAGCTCATGGATGGCCGGAATGGGGGCGTGCGGTTCCACCACCAAAGAGACGAGCTTAACCAAATAAGTAGCAGCGAGCACGCGCCCGTAACTGCTGCGCAGGCCGAGGCGTGGGTTTTGCCAATGCGCCTCGACGAGGGTGTGGAGGTCACTGCTGCGGGAGTGGGTGTAGCTGATGTCGGCGGAGACAAAAAGATCCAGCAGGCCGGCGAAGGCGGACTTGGGGCGCAGCGCCCCTTTGGCAATGGTGCGGAAGAGCCCCTGCTCCGCACTGCACCACTGGACGATCAGCGTCGTCTCCGAGTAGCGTGTGCGCCCGATCAGGATGGCCTCCGTTTTTTCCATGGGTGAGTATGTCCCATTCAAACGGGTCCGCTGCAAGCAGTGCCATTTTTCCTGTGGCGGTGACAGGTCCGCTGATTGCATGGGCCAGGAAGCTGCGTTGTATTTCCACCCATGCTTACCGAATCTTCCCGGCTCCGCGATTTTCCCACGCTGCAAGGCATCACTTACCTGAACACCGCCGCCGAGAGCATCCCGCCCCTGTCCGTAGGTAAGGCATTGCAGGACTATTGGCAGGACAAAACACGCGGGATGCGCGGGCGCGAAGGACACTTTGCCGCGGTGGAAAACTGCCGGGAGATCAGCGCCAAAATGCTGGGCCTGACGACGGAGGAGGTTTCCTTTTGCTCTTGCAGTTCGGAGGCCTACAACCTCCTGGCCAGTGCGCTGAATCTGGGAGCTGGGGATGAGGTGGTGGTGACGGATCTGGACTTTCCCGCTGGGGCGACTCCCTGGCTGCGGGCAGTGCAGCCGCCGGTGGTGCGCCTGTGGAAGGCTGCGGAGGGAGAGCTAAACGCGGCAGATTTGGCTCCATTGCTGAATGAAAAGACGAAGCTGGTGCAGGTCTCCCTGGTGAGCTTTTTCAATGGCCACCGCATCGCCTGGACGGCCCTGCATGAGGCCGTGCGCAGGCTGGCACCGAATGCGCTCATCTCCGTGGACATCACCCAGGCGTTTGGCCGTGTGGAGCTGAACTGTCCCGGTGCCGACATCCTCATCAGCAGCACCCACAAATGGACCCTGGGTGTACATGGAGGCTGCATCATCGGCGTGCCAAAACGGAACGCCCAACGTCTGACGACCCATGCGGGTGGCTGGTACCATTTGAGCAACGCCTTTGATGCGGACCGTTTTGACCGTGCCGTGACCAAGCATGGCGCGCTGAGTTTCTCCGTGGGCATGCCGAACTTTGCCGCGCTCTATGCCCTGAATGCCGCGTTGCGTTACGTGGATGGCGTAGGCGTGGCCACCATCTCGGCCCATGCGGATCCGCTGGTGCGGGAGCTTTATGAAGGTCTCATCGCGCTGGGTTTGAAACCCATGTGTCCGCTGCATGTGGACCTGCCTACGGGGATCATCGCCTTCATGCATGAACGCAGTGGCGAAATCCACGCAGCCCTGGAAAAAGCCGACGTGCATGTGATGCACAGCGCCGGGCGCATTCGCCTGGCCGCGCATGGCTACAACACGCAGGCCGATGTCCGGCGGGCTCTTGAGGTGCTGGGCTCCTGCATGGGATAAGCGAAGCCTGGAGATCAATCTTAGTTCTTCGCAGGTGCCAGGGGCGTCTGGAAGTGGGTTTTAAAGTAGTCGCCGAGAGCGGCGGCGAGAGCCTGGGCAAAGCGGCGCTGATTGGCTTCTGTGTCGCGGACGCCATTCCAAGGGCACTCGACCTGGATGGCGCTGACGGTGCCGCCATCACGGGAGCCGTGGGCGGCTATGTCGTAGGAACCGCTGAAGTAGATGGCCTTGCCGGGGGAGGGCTTGGAGGGGCTGGGGATGGAGCGGAAGTCGCGGGCCTCGAGCATGGCCCCGAGGCTTTGCGGACCGCGGATGAGCTGGGCAAAGGTCTGCGGGGAGCGCAGGTCCAGCTCGCGCACACTGGTCAGGCGGAGAAATTTGGGATCGCTGTTGAGGGCTTCATCGGAGGTGTTGAGCAGACTGCCGGAGATGAGGTAGCCAAGTTCCACGCGCTCATCCTCATGGCGGTGGCCGTGGAGGTCCAGGGTGAGGCCAGCACCGTGGCTGCGGGCGATTTGCTTTTCCACTTCCTCGGCGGAGTCGTGAAAACGTTTCCAGGTGGCGGTGGCCATGGGATCGCCCTGGGCGGCCTCGCTCAGCTCGCGGTTGCAGTCCAGTTTGGACCGATGCAGGCGGCAGATGACCAGATGTGGGGTGCCGCCGTAGAGCTTCTTGAGTTCTTCAGAAATAATCAGGCTCAGTTCGGCGGTGTTGGTGTCTTTGGCGGTCACCCCATAACGGCGTGCCAGGATGTTGGCGGGTTTGAGATCGCCGCCGTGAGGCACGGTGAGGATGATTGGCAGACTGCCAGGGCGGACATCCACATACTTGGAAACTTCTTCCGCGCGAAGGGTCAGGACGGAGGCGGCAAGGGTGAGAAGGAGCGTGCTTTTCCCAAACATGCGCGCAGCGTACGCAGAGGTGGAAGATTCTGTCCAGTCTGGAAGACAGTTGTGGGCCCGAACCTGCGTTGATTCCCATCCATGATGCGTCTTTCCCTGTTCCTGCCTTTTGTCCTCGTTTCCTCCGGCTTTGCTGAAAACTGGCCCGAATGGCGTGGCGTAGGTGGCCAGGGGCAGAGCACGGCAAAGGGCCTGCCGGAGACCTGGAGCGAGACCAGCGGTGTGGCATGGAAGACCGAGCTGCCCGGGCGTGGCCACTCCACCCCCGTGGCCTGGGGCGAGCACCTTTGGGTGACGACGGCCCTCGAAAAGGCGGCGAAGCCGGAGGATGCCGAGCGCCGTCTGAAGGCGAACACCGGGGACCAGCCAGTCACGGTGCTGGATTCCGTCAGCCTTCGCGCTGTGTGTGTGGACAAGGCCAGCGGCAAGATCCTGCATGACATTGAACTGCTGAATGTGAAGGAGCCACAGTGGGTGCACCAACTGAACAGTTACGCCTCGCCCAGCCCCATCATCGAGGAGGGGCGGCTGTATGCGCACTTTGGCAGCTTTGGTACGGCCTGCCTGGACACGATGACGCAGAGCGTGCTGTGGCGGAACCAGGATGTGCAGATCATGCATGAAAACGGCCCTGGCTCCACGCCCGTGCTGTGGGAGGACAGGCTGATCATCCACTTCGATGGCAGCGACCAGCAGTTCATCGCCGCTTTTGACAAGGCCACCGGCAAGCTGGTGTGGAAGACCACGCGGACGGGTGAGATGCGGGAAAATCCACAGCAGCGCAAGGCTTATGGCACGCCGCTGATGGTGACGATGAACGGGCAGCCCACGGTGGTCAGTCCGGCGGCGGACTGGCTGTATGGCTATGCGCCGGATACTGGCAAGGAACTGTGGAAGCTGCCGTATGGGGAGCTGGGCTTTTCCATGTCCGTGAGGCCGGTGGCCGATGACAGCCAGGTTTACATCAGCACCTGCTTTGGAAAATCCCAGGTGATGGCCGTGAAGTACGCGGGCCTGAAGACCCCTGAAGTGGCCTGGCGTAACAACAAGAATGCCCCCAAGATGTGCTCACCCGTGCTGGCGGGGGATCTGCTGTTTTACGTGGATGACGGCGGCATCGTGAGCTGTGTGGAGGTGAAGACGGGCGAGGCTTTGTATCGCGAACGGTTAGGTGGAAAGTTCAGCGCCTCGCCCATCCTGGCCGATGGCAAGGTGTACTTCGCCAGCCGCGAAGGCGTGGTCACGGTGATCCCTGCTGCGCGTGAGTTCAAAATCCTGGCACAAAACACCCTGGACGGAGGCCTGATGGCCAGCCCGATTGCTCTGGACGGGGCGCTGTATCTGCGCACGGACAAGGCGCTGTATCGCATCGCCGGAAAGTAAAGGCGGGCGAGAGGGCTCCAATAATCCGACACAAAAAAGCCCGCCCTCTTGCGTAGGGCGGGCTAAGGAAGGGAAGTCAGCTTACTTCACCACGGGGCGGAGCACCATGTTGCGGAAGTCCACATTGGTGTGGTCGCCCTGGAGGAAGAGGGGGCCGGGTTTAGATTCGTCGCTGGTCAGCGCACCACCGGTGCAGCCGAGCACAGGCTGGTTATCGATGATCGTCTTGCCGTTGAGGATCACGGTCAGGTGGCGGTCCACCAGGGTGATGTCCATCGTTTGCCATTCGCCGATGGCCTTTTCAGCGGCTACAGATGGAGTGATGCGGCTGTAAAGTGCGCCCATGTGGTGGGAGTCGAGAGGCCGGCCAAAGCTTTCCATCACCTGCACTTCATAGATGCCGCGCAGGTAGATGCCGCTGTTGCTGTTTTCCTGGGTGCGGACTTCCAGCTTCAGATTGAAGTCTTCGAACTCAGCGTCAGTGCGCAGGTTGCCGAAGTGTTTGCCGGGCTCTTTCACCACGCGGTTGATCAGGGCTCCGTCCTCGACGCCCCAGCCATTCAGGTCATCGGCCTTGATGAGGCGCCAGCCACTGAGGTCCTTGCCATTGAAAAGGTTGACCGGCTCACCAAACTTCACCTTGGCCAGATCAGGCGTTGCCGGGATGGCGGGGATGCGTTTGCCGACGAATTCGGCCTGACCGAAGGTCTTGCCATCAGCTTTGGCCTTCACGGTGCTGCCAGTGAGGCTGTCGCCGGAAACTTTTACCGTGAGGGTTTCAGTCACTTTTTCGGTGATCTCCTTGCCTTGCTTATCCTTGCGCTTGGCATTGGAGAGGCGGGTGACGATGAGGCTGTCACCTTCGATCTTTGTGCCATCGGTTGGCAGCACGCTGCCACCGCCCCAGAGTACGCTGGAGGAAAGGGCTCCGCCTTTTTCTTCCACGCCCAGCCAGCCAGCGCGATCACCCTGGAGGGTGAGGGCCCAGCGGCCCATGAAAGGATTTTCAGCAGCCTGGGCCAGGGTGGTGAAACCGAGGGTAGCCAGAAGGAAGAGATGACGGCGTGTGGTAATCATGGTCGGAACGAACAGAGACAACGTCACGAAACAGGGGTAGTCTTGCGATGCAAGCGGCTAAATTTAAACGAGCGCCGATTGGCGGCGTGCCTGCGGGGCCTTGAAAAGCACCGCTTCAGCATTGGCCACCGGATTCGCTTGGCGAAAGTCCAGGTACCCATGGATGTAGTCGGCATCCACTTCCGCCTCGGGGTGTAGGCAGCGCCACTGCACGGCATTGATGAAAAAGCTGTGGGTGAAGATGCTGATGTGCTGCTCCCGCCGTGTGGCCAGTGTTTTGATAAGGTCATCCACACGACCGATAAAACTCGCGAAGCTCTCTGCGCCCACTCCTTCACAATGCAGGGGATCTCGGCGCTGCCAGTACCCCCGGGCACCGGGGCTACGCTGGGCCTCCGTGGTGTTCGCATACTGGATTTCATTCAGGTAGGTGAACTCATGCACGGGCCAGATCTCCACCGGGACCTCCGGGAAGCGGGCACGGAGAGGTGCTGCCGTCTGGTGCGTGCGGATGTAGGGCGAAACCACGATGAGCTCCGGCGGCTGGGGAAACTGCGCCACCAGCGCCAGGGCCTGGGCTTCTCCCAAGGCACTTAGCGGGATGCAGGCTGGAGTTTTGGAGACACCACCGGAATTAGCGATGCTTTCTCCGTGGCGGATGAGTTGGATCAGGGGCATTCGAGGGGGGCTTGGGATTTAATGAGTCGCTGTGAGGTATTTCTGGGCGCTGAGCTTTTGCTCACCCTCCCAGCGATACGCCACCAGCGGACCTCCGCGCGCTGCGCTGTAATCCAGGCAGGCGATGTTGTCAGCCAGCGGTGCTTTTTCTTTGTGGGGTGGCATCCAGTAGTGGCCGCAGAAGACCGGAGGCTCCTCGGGCGCATAGCAGGGGATGCGCCTGAGGTGGCAGTCCTCCGCGTCGCCTTCGGCCTCAAAGGGCTCTGGCATGGCCAGGGCGGTCACTGGCGAGGCCTCGGGAATGTCCCACCAGCGCACCCGCACACTGCGGCGCGGGATGTTTTCTTTGTCATGAAACACTAGGCCGGCGGGCATCGAAAGCTCCGGCCCTTTCAGCGCATTTTCGGCGGCGCGGAATTCCGGTGTGCCCCGGGTGGCGCAGGCGCGGAGGAAGCCGGGATCTTCGATGCTCTTACCCGCCAGCCGGGGCAGGCGTTTGCCATCCCAGCAGGCATGCACCGCGCGCAATCCGCCGAGATCTAGAAACATGGGCAGGCGCTTCATCCACAGCAGCCATTCCTGCCACTCAGCCGGGTGATTTTCAAACTGGGCCAGGGTGGCACGCTGGCCGCCCCTGTTCTGTTTTTCACTGCGCAGGAAACCGCCCTGGCCGTCCGAGGTGAGGGCACACACGCAATTGTATTCGTGGTTGCCCATGATGGCCAGCGCATCGCCTCCCTCCACCATGCCTCGCACGGTGTGCAGCACCTCGCGGATAGCCGGACCGCGGTCAATGTAGTCGCCCAGGAAGATCACCTTTCTCCCTTCCGGGTGGCGGTGGGTGTCGCCGTGTGGCCGGTAGCCCAGGTGCTGGAGGAGACAGGCCAGTTTCCCATGCTGGCCGTGAATGTCTCCGATGAGGTCGTAGGGTTGCGCTTTCATTGCACCCTCAGCATGGCGCAGGACGTGACTTGAAAAACATCGGCAATTGCAGGATACATGATTGAAAAGTCATGTTTGAAAATCTCTTCTCCAAAGGTGGCCTCACACTGGACCGGCTGCGCAGTTTCATGCAGATGGCCCAGGCGGGCAGCATTGCCAAGGCCGCGCCGGATGACACAAACCGGCAGAGCCAGATCAGTCGTCAGATACGAGAACTGGAGCAGTTCTTCGGCACGGAGCTGACTTGTCGCCGGGGCAAGACGCTTTCTCTTTCTCCCGCTGGCGAACGTTTGGCCACCCTGATTCAGGAGCAGTTGCAAGACCTGGAAGACTTCCGGCGCGAGCAGTCTGGGCAGGCCAAATCCTTCACCATCGGTACCGGGGCCAGCGTGCTGGAGTGGCTGGTCATGCCCGCCCTGCCGCAGATCGCCAGCCTGCTCGGTGGGGCCAATCTCAGCGTGGTGCCCTACCGCAGTCGCAACCTAGCTGAGGCCATCAGCGATGGCCGGGTGGACTTCGCCGTCATCCGCCAGGATGCGCTGGCCCCGAATGCCCGGGTGGAAAAGCTCACTCGCCTGGGTTTCGTCCTGTGCATCCCCCGGCGGCTGTTGAAAAAAGGCGTCCGTGATGCCACCCAGCCCAGCCTTTGGCAGACGCTCCCCTTTGCCGCCGGGCGAGATGGCGGCCAGATGGACAAGGCCCTGCGCAATGCCATGGCCGAGGCCGGGGTGGACTTCCATCCGCAGTTCGAGTGCGGCTCCATGCTTCAGGTTAGGCAGCTCGTGGAGATGGGCGCCTGTGCCGCCGTGCTGCCGGAGATCGGCGTGCGCGGCCTGGATGAAAAGGAGATCCTGCTCAGCCCCTTTGCCCCCATGCGGAACTACGGGCGGAGCCTCGTCCTGCACTGGAACGAGCGTCAGATGCGCCGCCGCGGCCTGGAGCTCTCCCAGATCCGTGCTGTGGCACGCCTGCTAAAAGACGCGGCGGCGAAGTAGGTCATCGACCTTTCCAACGTCCCTCCAGGACGTTGGTGAAATCGGAGCGGTTGGGTCGTTCGGTCCGGTGGTTCCCGACTGCTTCGCAGTCTTCACCACCGGCTACTCTCCGCGCTCCCTCCGGGAGCACGGGGCGATCTCACCAAAGGTATTTCGCATCGTATTCGACCATGCCTCGCTCCAGCATTTCCACGTACTCCTCCTGAAAGGTTTTGACCCGATGATGGGCTTCTTGATTGAGCACATAAGCACGTACCGCTTCTAGGCTTGATGCGCTGACGGTGAAGGCCCCATAGCCTTCCTGCCAGGCGAAACCTACCCAGCGCCATTCCTCGTGGATCCAGCGTGAGGACACGCTTTTAATCCGCTGAACAACCTGTGCCAGACTGTGGGTGGGCCGCAGGCCTGCAAGCACATGGACATGATCCCCCGTGCCTCCAATGGCATGGGCAAGACCGCCTTCGGTGCGGATCAACCCACCCAAATATTCGTGCAGACGGTCGCGAGTGGAGGGAGCGAACCACGCCTCACGGTTCTTGGTGCTGAAGACCAGGTGGTAGTGAAGGGAGGTGTGCGTAGACGCCATAACCAAAAGGATGGATGGAGGAAATTGGTCCCCGCATGTTTCATCAGGATGAAAGGTCGTCAACGGCAATGACCTTTCCAGCGTCCTTCCAGGACGCCTCTGAAATCGGGGCGTTGGGTCGTTCGATCCGGTGGTTCCTGACCGCTCCGCAGTCTCCACCACCGGCTACCCTCCGCACTCCCTCCGGGAGCAAAGCCTGCGGTTTGAGACACGCGTGTGTTTGCCACGTTCCCTGAGGGAGCATGGCCTGAGGGTCGTACTGCTGTTGATCAATCCCCGCCTTGCTCCCGGAGGGAGCCTGGAAAGTAGCCGGTGGTGGAGGTGGCGGAGCCACCGGGAACCACCGGTTTTGCCAACGAGGGACTCCCATCTTCATGGCGTCCTGGAAGGACGCTGGAAAGGTCGATAACCCAACCCATGTCGAGCTTCCTCAGGCCCCCCTCCATCCCCTACTTCTTCTTCTGGTCCTTCACGCATTCCCCATCCTGCGGCACGGCGCTACCCACTTGGTCCACAGGGTGATTGAAGAGGTACTTCCACACGTCTTCATGCAGGAGCTTGCCGTCCGGTCCTTTGGCGGCGGCACCGCCGGGGGTGACGGAGCTGTGGGCGCGTTTGGCATCGCCTTTGACGTCGAAATTCGTGATCAAGCGGCGGCTGTTGGCATAGGGAGGAGCGCTGATGTCCACATCCACCAAGGGGCCGAACTGATGCAGGCCCATCATCTCCCAGGAGCGGCAATAGTGGTCATCCGTCCAGCCGCCATCCAGCACGTGGCTGAATCCGAAGTAACGATTCGCCGGTGTGGCGGATGGGTATCCCTGCCATTCGTCCAGATTATCGCGCGGCCCGCAGAAGCACACCACACGATCCACTTTCTGCTGCTTGGCAAAACGAGCGGCACTGGTGGCTCCGTGAGAGGCCCCAGAGACGATCACTTTATCCCAGTCGAGACCGTCGCCTTTGGCATTGAGAAACTGTTCCCACTTGCCCTGGGGATTCTCTTTGGCCAGCCATTTCACAAACTGAAAAGAGCGCTCCATCATGCCATCCTGAGGCTCAATGGTGGCGAGGTCCGTGTGGTCCTGGCCCGTGGTGGCTTCCAGGCGCATGTTGCCCAGGCTTTTGCCATCGTCACGGCGGGCCGCCGGAATGAGGCCAAACCACTTGTTGGCGTAATGCACCTGGATGGCGTGCAGGCCGTAGCTGTTCACACGCTCGAACAGCGGGCCGCTGTAGCCCATGAGCCAGATCACCAGCTTGCCCTGCGGTTTCACCCGGGTGTCCACATTGGCATGCTGCAGGTCCTGCGGTTTGCCTTTTTTGTCCGTGAAGACGAAGTCAATGGCCGGGTATTCCTTGGCCCGTGGATCAATCTCACTGGCCCGTTTGGTGATGTCGTAACGCTGAGGCTTGGGATCATCGAAAGCAGGCGCGGCGGCATAGGCCGTCAGGGTGAGCAGAGGCAGGAACAGGAGGAATTTCATGGTGAAAAAAGCGGGCGGTAAAAAAGGTGCCGCATCCCCAATGGGAATGCGGCACGCACCAAACATCAACGCAAAGGCAAGGCTATTTCTTCGGCGGATTCAGTTCTTCCGCCGTCCACATGCCCACGCGGTCCTTGAACTGGGCGCGCAGTTTGGCCACGTCCTTAGGTTCCACAGGTGAGGCATTGTGCTCCCACTCGCGGCGCAGGTAGGTCAGCACGCTGGAGACATCTTCATCCGTGAGATGGGGTAGGGGTGGCATGGCCAGGTTCCACGTGCGGCCACTCACCTTCACCGGACCAGCGAGGCCGTGCAGCACGATGCGGGCGGCTACATCGGGCTTGCCCAGCACCCACTCGCTATCCACCAGCGGCGGGGCCAGACCGTCCAGGCCAAAACCGTGGGCCTGATGGCAGGCGGCGCAGAGGCCCGCGTAGATGACTTTGCCCTTTTCAAAACGAGCCTGCTGATCTGCTGTCAGAGGGACGATCTTTGGCGGAGGTGGCGCGCCGGGTTTGCCCACCCAGGCGAGGCGGGAGGTGATGCTGGCAAACTGGGCTGCAGCCGTTTTGGCCGTGACGGATTTCTTCAGCACGGCCAGAGATTCCGGCTCTTTTTCCAGCCAGAGCAGTTTGGGTTTCGGCGCAGATTTGCTATTGCCACCGCTGGGATTGGCCAGGCCCTTGATCAACGCTGCCTGCACCGCACTGCCTTTGGGTTGGCTGGCGGCCAGTGTCAGTGTTTCTTCAAAGGGCTGCGCTTTTCCGGCCATGGCGATGAAGCTGCCCAGCATTTCCAGAGTGGGGGAAATACTGGCTTTGTTATCAGCGGTGGCCTGCTGGGCGACCAGTTTGGCAAAGGCATCTTCACGGCCTCGCAGGCCGGTCATGGCACCTTCGCGGACCAGCAGATTTTCACCCGCACCTGCGGCCAGCAGTTTGGCCAACGCGGCATCGGCATCGGGCAGGTTGAAGGAGGAAAGCTTGATGGCAAGCTGTGCGCGCACCAGCGTATCCGTCTCGGTCGTCATGGCCAGAACCTCGGGAGCGAGATCGCGACCAGCCAGGCGCACCGCCGTGGCTTTCAGGGTGGTGTCTTTATCCTTCAGCGTCGTACGCAGCAGGTCAGGCGTCAGCAGGCCCAGGCCATCCAGCGTCCAGAGGGCATGCAGGCGCGCCAGGGGATTGGCGGTGGGCGATTGCACCAGCTCAGTGAGGGCGGGACCGGCCTTGACATCGGCGGACTCGACGAGCAGCCGCTGGGCGGTATCACGCACCCATCCATTCGGGTGACTCAGGCTGGCGATACGCTCCGCTGTGGTTGCTGGGATCTTCACGGCCTTCACCGTTTTATCTTTGATCGGCACGATGCGCCAGATGCGACCCTGATCGAAAGGACGGTCCAGTTTGCGGGCTTCGATGTTTGCGACAAGGTAGTGGGTGAGGAAGCTGCTGTGCTGGATGATGCCACGATACATGTCCACCACGTAAACCGCACCATCCGGTGCATTGGTTGCCTGCACTGGGCGGAAGCGTTCGTCGGTCGAAGTCAGGAATTCCTTGTTTTCGGTGGCGTTGACGCCGGTCACCACGCCGTCTTTTTCCGTGACGATCATTCGCTTCATGAGGTTCGCCGAAGGCTCAGGAATGAAGGCATTGCCGTAATGCGAGGCCGGGAAGGCATCGCCACGGTAAATCAGCGCACCACAGGTAGCGGTGGCCTTGGTCAGGGTGCCATCGGCACGCAGGGACTTGGGATCGTAGCCCCGGTTCACGCCCGGTGTCGGGTGGGTGGGCCACACCGTTTGATCGGTGACCACCTTGGCATTCACGCTAGCGGCATTGCGCAGCAGCGGGTTGCGGGAAAAGGCCTCCGTGGGCAGCAGATCGCAGCGCAGGAGGTCGGAATTGTAGTTGAAATACAGGCGGCCCTTGTCGTCCTGGCACAGGCCATACTGGCCGCGGCCCAGACCGGTGTCCTTCTGCCACACGCCGCCGCGCAGGCGGAATCGGCTGCTGTAGCCCGCGCTCCAGATGGCGTTGTCCATGGCCCAGGTGGGGGTGTTGGCCATGTGCTCGGGCTGGCCTCCAGCGGTGCCGTAATCTGTGGCCACGATGTCTTTCACGTCAGCCTTGCCATCGCCATCCGTGTCCTTGCAGAAGTAAAGGTTAGGCGGGGCCGCCACCAGCGCGCCGCCATTCACCGCCATGACGGAGCGGGGCATCACCAGCTCATCCACAAAAACACTGGCCTTGTCCATGCGGCCATCGCCATCGGTGTCTTCCAGCAGCTTGATGCGGCCCGTCGGTTCGTTCTCTGTCGTGCCTTCCACATCGCGCATGTATCCACGCATCTCCACCACATACAGTCGGCCCTGGTCGTCAAAGCTGATGGCGATGGGTGCTTCCACCATGGGTTCAGCGGCCACCAGTTCGATCCGAAATCCTTCTTCGATCTTGAAGACCTTGAGCGCTTCCTCAGGAGAAAGCGGAGGTGGCGGCGGCAGGTTGAACTTGATTTCAACTTTCGCGGGACCGGCGTTTTTCGTGTGCAAAGCCAGAGCAGGCAGGCCGAGAAGGCCCACCGCAGCAAGGGCCATCGTGGATTTTTTCAGGGATGGGGGTGGCATGGGGGGAATGGAAATTAACGCAGAAAGGTGACCATTTTCGCAAGGACTTCGCACCTTTCTGGACTGTGTAGGCATCTTTTCGTGCCTCACGAACAGCTTCAGGACTCGAATCGGCGGCCGGCAGGATACGAACCCACACTGCGGATCACGGCACCATCTGCCCGTGTCTGTTCCAGCGCCGCCTGCACCGTGGATTCAGCGGGAGAACCTTCGATCTCGATGTAAAAACGGTACTTGTTAGGCTGGCCACGGATGGGGCGGGACTCCAGCCGCTTCATGTTGATGGCGCTGTTGCTCAGCGGAGTGAGGAAGCGGCACAGGCTGCCAGCACGGTCAGGCAGTTCCACCACCAGCGCGGTGCGATTGTTGTCTGTGGAAGCAGCATTGGCCTTGTGGCCTAACAGGAAGAATTGTGTGATGTTCGGCACCTCCCCGGCAATCGGGAAATGCAGGATGTCCAGCGCGTGGCGCTCCGCATTCTGGCGGGGGCCGATGGCGGCGGCGCATTCCAGCGTGGCTGCCTTTTCCGCCGCCTTCGCTGTGCTGGCCTCGACGACGCGCTTCGCGTCGGGGTAATTGGCCTTCAGCCATTCATCGCCATGAAAGAAGGGCATGGCGTGGGAATGGATGGTTTTCACCTCCACACCTTTTCGGCCCAGCAGTGCCAGCTTCACATCCAGGGTCAGTTCCTCCAGGATGTTCAGGCCGCAGCGCTCATCCACTAGGCGGTCCACCGTATCAATGATGAAGCCGCCGGAGGAGTTCTCAATCGGGACGATGCCCAGGGCCTCTTCATGACTGCGGATGAAATCAAACACCTCGCCAATGCTGGCCATGAGCTGCACCTGAGCCGCCGGGAAACGCATCTGCGTGAGCAGGTGTGAAAAGCTGCCTTCGGGGCCCAAGCAGGCCAGGATCTGGGGTGTTGATGCGTCTCTCATCCGTGCCGCCCATGCTCTACTGCACAGGCGGCATGGTCAAGAGGTCAAGCACCGAGGCTGAGGTATTCGCGCACCGTGTGGTTCATGGCACGACGGGCGGGGGGGAAGCTCTGCGCCACGTGGGCCAGGGTGTCATCCAGCGCGAATTCCTCCGCCAGTGCATGTTTGCCAGCAGCCTCCAGATGGCTCACCACCACCTGCTCATAAAATTCAAGATCTGGTGCGCCCCGTCTCGCGGCGCGTCGGCGCAGGAAGTCGGGATACAGGCTGGTCAGCACGAGGAACTGGTTCGCGCACTGCACATGGATGAAGAACCGTTCGTGGCTGCCTGCACTCTCCAGGGCAGTGATGTAGTCAATGCTGTACAGGCTTTCCAGCTTGCGTTCCGGCAGGTTTTGCTCCGCCGTGGCAGGCAGGCCAAAGTCCGCACAGACCACGGCGATGTAGTCGGCCACCTCCAGGTCATCCACCCCCACCCGCTTCAGCGTGTGGCGCACGGTGACATAAAAGAACAGCTCTGGTGAAAGGAAGGCCGCTTGCCGACTAACCAGAAGCGCTTCAAAAAGCTTGGGGTGGTCCAGGATCATGCGGACGGTGTCCGGATCATCCAGCAGTGAGACGAGGCTCTCTTTCTCTCGCTGAGTGAGCGCTAAAGCATCTCGGATGAACTGCCAATCGGCAGACGTGAAACGATACCAGCAACCGGGGCGAGGGAACCTCATCATAATGTTTGGTTTTGGATTCGAGAGACCTTCCAAGCATTGGTCGTGCCAGGAATGTCTATCCTCTTGGATGGGACTACCTCGAATTTTGTTCGACCCGATTTGAGCCGAACTTAAAATTGATCTCACCAGGACCGTGCGAAGATTCCTTCAAAACCGGTGCTGGAGCTGCTGACGTGGTGAATACACGCGGAATGCTGCTCTCTTTATGTGCTCTTAACCGGGCTGCCGATGTAGAGCAGGTAACGCCAGAGATCGCCGTAACCCGTGTGAATCTGGCGGGTGAGGGGCTGGAAGTGTTGGTTCAGGCACTCCAATACTTGGCCCTCCATGCGGACATGATTCACGCCCATCCAACGGCGGAACCAGCCCCAGCGGCTTTCATGAAAGTCCACCACCGCCACGCTGCCGCGCTCGCTCAGGTCATCACGACAGATTCGTAGCACCTCATCAAAACCCGGATTCATCATGGAAAGGGAGTAGCTGAAGACGATGAGGTCAAATTTGGACCCCACGGCCACCGGCGCGTCATAGGCCTGATGCAGGAGACCGACACGGGCTCCGAATTCCTTTAGCTTCGGGCGGGCGCGCTCCAGCATGTCCTTGGAAAGGTCCAGGCCGATGATTTGCGCCTTGGGGAAGGCGCGGGCAAGTTCGACAAGGTTCTTGCCCGTGCCGCAGCCGATTTCCAGAATGCGTTCCGGCATCACCACATGGGCAGCGGCGCGGTGGATCAGCTTGCGGCGGCCAAAGAGAAAGGCCCAGCGGGTGAGATCGTAGATCTGCGCATGCCAGCGGTAGTAGCTGGTGAGTGACTTTTGGTTAGGGGCGCTGTTGCTCATGCGATGACGTCTGCCAGAAGGGTGCAGCCATAGGTGCCGACGCGGTCTTGCAGATGAAGGGAATCTGCGAGGTGTTGGTTCATGCGCAGGCGCTGGAGCGCGAAGCCAGGGATGAAGTCAATGACGGGGCTGGCGGAGCGCATGAGGATGCGGGTGCCGGGACGGCTGTTTTCGAGGATGAGCTGCCATTCTTCCTCCAGGGCCTGGGGCTTGTGGGCGGCCAGCCAGTCCTGATGATCCAGCAGGACATAGTGGGAGTAGGCAGCGGGATGCTCGCGCAGGAAATTCGCCACCGTGCTGCTGTGGGTGGTGATGCGGTCGCTGAGGGATTGCAGCAGTGGCTGGTGTTCTTCCTTCAGGTAGTTCGGGCAACAGTCGCGGGTGTAGCGTCCGGTGAGGTAGGCACGCCAAAAGTAGTTGTCCTGAAACGGTACCTCTGTCAGCACATGCGCCATTTTGGACTGGATGAAGCCGGTCAATCCCCCAGGGAACTGGGCCTCAATGAGGCGGATCTGCGCCCTCGGCACGCCTAGCATGGTCATGGCCATGGGCTGCCGCACCAGCCAGGAAACGAGGCCATTCCAGAGGGCCGGTTTGACCTTTTCATAGAGATGGCGTTGCTCCTCCAGAGTCTTAGATTGCAGCAGTGCCTCCACATACTCACGCACACGACGGCTGCGCGAAAAGGTCTGGAGGGCGATCCAGGCCATCTGTCCCGCCGTGCCGCGATAGTAGAAGGAAGGGTTCAGCGGCGTGCTCTGGAAGTAGTAGTGCTTGGACTCCCAGTAGTGGCGGGCGAAAGGGTGTAGATCGCCTTGGAGGGAGGCGAGCAGTTCTTTGAACTGAGGGTGTGAACCGTGCCCAAAAAGCTGGAAAAGATCGTCAAACTGGCCCCGGCGGATCATGGCGATCTTGAGCTGCAGCAGGGCGTTTTGGCGCGGGTTCATGTCCACGGCATGAATCTCGGCCGGGGTGTCCAGCAGGTAGTCCAGCGCATTGCAGCCCGCGCTGGTGATCATGACGGCACGGCTGTCTGCCCGTAGGTCCAGCATTTCACGGTCTAGCCGAGGATCTTCCCAGCAGGTGTTGTAAACCAAGTTGCCGCCATGGACCCGGTTGAAGATGGCGTCGTGGGCTCGTTGCGCGAGTGGATGAGAGGAGGTGCGTGCGACCATGGGGCCGCACAAAGAGCCTGAATGAGGCGGCTTGGCAGGCGGCTTCGTGCAACGAATTCGTCAGAGGGGCGGATCAGTCCCTGGAATCAATGTTGCCGGATTTGCGGATGGCACGCAGGAGACGCCAGCCAAGGTAAAGGCTGATCATGTAACCCAGGGCACCAAAGACGGAAACACCCCAGAGAAGAGGTTGGGCACCGCTGCTCCAAAGCTGGGAAGAGCCCAGAAAAATGGCGGCAGTGAGTACTCCCAGAACGAGGCGGTTGATGATGGGATCCAGGTGACGGTGATCCAGATGGACAGTGAGGGTGCCATCCCGAAAGCGGGCCAGTAGATCCGTGAGATCTCGTGGCAGGGCACTGAGCAGGCGGTCCCAGTCACGGTAGGTGCGGCGGGCGCGCCTAACTAAACGTGTAGGGGAAAGGCGGCGCAGGACCATGCGCTGGCAAAAGGGCTGCATCAGCTCGGCCAGGCTGACTTCCGGGCTGAATCGGCGACTGGTACCTTCGAGGACGATGAGCGTCTTTAGCAGCACGGCCAGTGGCGGTGGCAGGGTGATGTGATAGCGGCGGATGATCTCAATCAGCGATGTCAGCGCGTGGCCGACATTGATGTCGCTGAGCGGGTGGCCCACGAAATCGGCCATGAATTCATCCAGATCAGCTCGCAGGCGCTCGCGATTAAAGTCAGGCGGCACGGCACCCAAACGCAGCACCTGCTCCGTGACTTGAGTGGAATCGTTTTCGACGATGGCGAGCAGCAGGGCCTCCACCTCATCACGCAGTTCATCATCAATGCGGCCCACCTGGCCGCAGTCAATCACCCCAACGACGCAGCCGGGCAGCAGCATGAGGTTTCCGGGATGCGGATCAGCATGGTAGAAGCCGTCCCGGAAGACCATCTCGAGGTACATGTTGGCCCCACGCCGAGCGAACTCAGCCAAGTTTTCGCCGGAGGCGCGCAAAGCTCCGATGTCCGTGCCAGGCAGGCCTTGCAGCCGCTCCATGGTGATGATCTGGCTGGAGCAAAGATCCGCATAGACAGCCGGGATGCGGACATTGGGTTCATCGGCAAAGTTGCGCGTGAACTCTTCAATGTTTCGCTTCTCATAGGTGAAGTCCATCTCGCGCAGCAGGGCCTTGCGAAACTGGCGCACGATGGCCACGGGCTGATACGGGCGCAGGGCAGGAGAATGTTTTTCCAGCAGCTCGGCCATGGCCTGGACGATCTCCAGGTCCGTGGTACTTTTTGCCTCGATGCCCCCTCGGCGGATCTTCACCACCACGTGCTCACCCGTGTGCAGGCGGGCCTTGTAAACTTGGGCAATGGAGGCGGCAGCCAACGGCGTGTCATCAAATTCCGCAAACAGCTCTTCGGCAGGCTGGCCGAGGTCCTCCAGCAAAATGGCGCGGGCAGATTCGACGGGCTCGGCTGGGACATTGGATTGCAGCTCGGCCAGTTCCGCCGCCATCTCGGCACCCACAAGGTCGGGGCGGGTGCTGAGCATCTGGCCCAGCTTGATGAAGGTGGTGCCCAGCTCCGTCATGGCCATGCGCACGCGGGCAGGGGTGGTGAGATCCGACAGCACCTGGCCATCGGCGCTACGCAGGCGGTTGTTCAGCCACGGGTAGTCAAAGCCGCCGAAGAGATCCGCCAGACCGTATTTGCCCAGGACGGCGGCGATTTCGCCCAGCCGTTTCGCGTGGCGTTCCAGTCGGGCCAGTGGTTCGATCTTCATTGGGAGTAATGTAGCCAGTCAGGGGAAGTTCCAAGAGATTCGTGCAGAAGGGCAGGGGTGAAGGTGGCAAAGCTGCGGTCCTCACTGGACAGCGGGCGCAAATGATCCACCTGTCTGTCTATGCACGCAGCCGGTCCCAAAAATCCCCTCCACGGAATCACCCTCGAAAAAATGGTGACCGATCTCCAGGCCCATTACGGCTGGGACATGCTGGGCCGGATGATCAAGATCAACAGCTTCAACTGGCAGCCGAGCATCAAGTCCAGCCTTGTTTTCTTGCGCAAGACCCCCTGGGCCCGCCAGAAAGTGGAGGAACTGTACGTGGACTCGATTCCTGACATGAAAGCCGCCGCCGAGGGGAAAGCGATGCCTCCCGCTCAATGGCGGGATGAGGAAGTCCCCGAGGAGGCTGCGCCTGCGGTTGAAGTGGCAGCTACAGTTGAGCCAACTGCGGAAGTGCTTGGCGAAATAGCCGAGGAAGTGGTGGCGGCCCCAGAAGCCGAAGAAGAACGCCCGCCGGTGTAGTGGTCCGAGCGGCTGAGCTTCCTCAACTCCCCACTCAGGAAAAGCAGCGACGAAATCCTAGATCTGCTTGCAGGCCTTGATCGTGTTCGCCATGAGCATGGCGATGGTCATCGGGCCGACGCCACCTGGGACGGGTGTGATGGCTTTGCACTTGGGGGCAACTTCATCAAAAGCCACGTCTCCGACAAGCTTGTAGCCCTTCTCTGTTCCAGGGGCTTCCACGCGGTTGATGCCGACATCAATGACGACGGCACCTTCACGCACGTGCTCGGCTTTGAGAAACTCAGGGCGGCCAATGGCGGCGATGATGATGTCTGCCCTTTGGGTGATGGAGGCGAGGTCCTTGGTGCGGGAATGGGCGACCGTAACAGTGGCGTCTCCGCCTGGGCCTTTGGCCATCAGCAGCAGGGCCATGGGCTTGCCCACGATCATGCTGCGGCCCAGGACAACGGCGTTGGCACCTTTGGTTTCGATGCCGGCATCCATGAGCAGGCGCTGGCAGCCCAGCGGGGTGCAGGGGACAAAGCCGGTGGGATCTTCCAGGGCCAGCTTGGCCACGTTCACAGGGTGAAATCCGTCCACATCCTTAGCGGGATCAATCGCGCGCACAATGGCGGCTTCATCAATGTGCGGTGGCGGCGGGCTTTGAACCAGGATGCCGTGGATGGCGGGATCGTTGTTCAGGGCGTGGACATGGGCCAGCACCTCCTCCTGAGTGGTGGTGGCTGGCAGTTCCAACTTCACCGAATGCAGGCCCAGATCGCGGCACTTTTTGTCCTTGGACCGAACGTAGGCGCGGGAGGCTGGATCGTCACCGATGAGCACCACAGCCAGACCGGGCTTTTTCCCCACGGCCGCGAGGGCGGCGATGTCACGGCGGCATTCTTCGAGGACTTTTTCGGCGACGGCGGCTCCAGAGATCAGTTGCATCTCTTTTGGTGAATCAGGCCAGGGGCGGAGTCAACGACGATCCCAATGAGGGGAGAATGGAATTCGGTGTTGCCTTGCTCCATATTTTTGTCCAAACCGAGCACTGGACTGCCTCTTATACCCACCATGACCACCCGCCGTTCCTTCCTTTCTGCCGTCACCGCTGCCCTGGGCGGCTCCCTTTTTGCTGCCAATGGCCAACCAAAAACGGTGGTCCTGATGTCCGCCTGGGACACGGTAAACATCGGCGACATCGGCCATACCCCGGGCACCCTGCACATTCTGGAGCAGCATCTGCCTGAGCTGAAGGTGGTGGTCTGGGCCATGAAATTAGACGAGCGCGTGCTGGCCATGCTGAAGCGCCGTTTTCCGAAAGCGGAATTCCTGCAGGGAAATCTCACGGGCAAAAAGCCAAATGACGAAGCACTGCGTGCGGCCATTGCGGGCTGCGACCTTTTCATCCGCAATTCCGGCATGGGCCAGGACACAAGCTGGATGAAGCACTGCCGGGACCTAGGCAAACCCTACGGCGTGTATGGGCAGTCCTATTTTGACACCATGGTGACTGGTGACAAAGGTGCAGAAAACATGGCCCTGCTGAATGCGGCCTCCTTCATTTACACGCGGGAAAGCCGCACGCTGAAGATGCTGCAAGGGGCCGGCGTGAAAACTCCCGTTCTAGAGTTCGCGCCGGATGGCTGCTTCGGCATTGACGTGCGGGATGATGAGCGCGGTCTCGCCACGATGAAAAAGCTGGGGCTGGAGGAAGGCAAGTTCATCACGGTGCTGCTGCGGACGAATACCCCCAAGGCTCCCGGTGTGGATGATACACGCCCGCAGAAGCTGAACCCGCTGCACCCCACGCCCAAGCAGGTGGAGGACGATCAACGCCGGGCAGCCGGATTCCGCGAACTGATCACGAAATGGGTGCAGGCCACCGGCTACAAAGTGCTCATCGCGCCAGAGACCTTCAAGGAGATGGAGCATAACAAACGATTGATCCATGATCCCCTGCCGCCTGAGATTCAGAAGCACGTGGTGAACCTGGAGTCCTTTTGGAATGCTGATGAGGCCGCCTCCATCTTTGCCCGTGCCCACACGGTGGTCTGCCATGAGCCGCATTCCCCCATCATCGCGCTGGCCAATGGCACGCCCATCATTCACTGGTTCTCAGAGTTCCACGGTCTCAAGTGCTGGATGTTCGAGGACATCGGCCTGAAGGACTGGCTGCTCGAAATTGATACCACCCCGGCGGAAACGGTTTTCCAGACCGTGATGGCCATCGAGAAGGATTACCCTGCCGCCCAGGCCAAGGTGAAGAAGGCCATGGACTTTGTGAAGGAGCGTCAAACCGCGACGATGAGAGTGGTGAAAAAGGTCATTCAGGCTTGATACCGCAGATGGAGGCAAGCTGCGGGTCTTACAAGGTAGGACCCGCAGCAAACCATGGAATTTAGCAGTAGGAAGAAACATGTCTTCCGGCAAGGGCGTAGCATTCACCTGCTTATCCCTCCAACCTCATTCCATTGAATTTATGCACCGGCTTTTCCTTGCTTTCTTCTTGCTGACTCAGGCTGTTATGGGAGGAGTTTATGAGCCTTCCTGGGCATCCATAGCTCCGAGCCGCGTGATTCGTTTGAGTGAAGTGGATGGTGCTGCCCTCGTCTCTGCTGTGGCTGCACTCAAGCCGGGAGATTGTCTCGAAGTTGGCGCGGGCACTTACACGGTGGATCGCATGTGGAACATCCAAGTCTCAGGCACCGCCGAAGCTCCCATCAGGATCGAGCCTGCGAAAGGGGCGCGTGTGGTGATCACTCGTTCGGACGACAAACAGAACATCGTCAACATCGGCCAGTCAGCACCGGTTTCGTATCTGGTTGTTCGTGGGATCGAATTTACCGGGGGTAGCCACGGCATGCGTTTGGGGCATTGCAGCGACGTGTGGGTGGACCAGTGCCATATCCATCACACGGGCGGCCCGTGCATTACCGCCAACAGTGCCGATACTCGCCGACTGTATCTCACCCGCAATCACCTCCACGATGGCGGTGGGCATGGCGAGGGCATGTATCTCGGCGGTAACGAGGCCTCTGTGATCATGAGCGAAAGTGTCATCGCTTTAAATCACGTTCATGATTGCGCTGGCAGCCAGGGAGATGGCATTGAAGTCAAGCAAGGCTCTTGGGGAAATCTCGTCGCCGAAAACCACATTCACGACACACAGTATCCGTGCATCACGGTGTACGGAACGGCGGGTAAACCAGTGAACATCATCGAGAGAAATCTCTGCTATCGCAGTACCGATAACGTCATGCAGGTGCAGGGCGAAGCCATTGTGCGAAACAACATTCTAATCGCCGGAAAAAACGCCGGTTTTTCCAGCATGGATCACCAGGGCAAGACGCTGAATCTGCAAGTCATCCACAACACTATCATCAATACCGGTCATGCTTTCAGTGGTCGTTCATGGAAAGGCCGGGAGGGCCTGGTGCTAGCCAACAACATCCTGTACTCGCGTGAAGGCAATGCCCTCCACTTTCCCAGTGGCAGCGAGGGTGCAACTCTGGTCGGAAATGTGGTGCTGGGGGCAGGGGACAAACACGGACAAGCCGTAGGTCGAAGCTTGGACCAAGATCTTCCAGAATTGAGCTGGGATGGCACTAAACATGACGCCACGCCTTCGGCTGAGGCTCCTTTTGAGCAGGCGGAGCGCACGCGTATGTTACCCGCAGATTTTCATGGTGCGGCGCGAAGCTCCGCGATCAGTGGTGCGGTGACACGCTGACCCCCTGCGGATTAAGGCGTGATGCGGTGTCTGGCATTGTTGAATGAGCCATCACATCACCTCCGAAAGCGGAGGGGCACTGCCCTGGCGTGCGCCGCCCACCGTGCGTGGGGCGATGCGGGCACGCCAGATGTAACGCTGAAAGAGCACCTTCACACTGGCCGTCATCGGCACCGCCAAGATGGCCCCCAAGAGACCGCCGAGGAGGAGAGTCCAGACGAGCACGCTGGCGATGACCGTCATGGGGTGCAGGCCCACAGCCTCACCCACGATGCGGGGCGTGATGAAGAGCCCATCTATCTGCTGAACGACGGCAAAGATAATGGTCACCGCCAGTGGCAGGGCCCACCAGGGGTCGCCGGGAATGAGAGCGCTGCCCCCCTGAACGGCCCCGATGACGACGGCAGGGATCCAGCACAGGGCAATGCCCAAATAAGGAATGATGCCCGCCACACACAGGGCCAAGCCGATGAGCAAACCAAAATCCAGGCCGATGATCATCAGGCCCGCGCCCGTAGCGATGCCATTGATGACACTGACAAAGAGCTGGCCGCGAAAGAAGGCGATGAGGTAACGGTTGATCTCATTGAGGCAGGAGACCACCTCGTCCTTGAAGGCACTGGCCCGCAGCGGCAGGTAATCCGACCACTGGGTCTTGATCTTCGCACTCTCGATCAGAAAGTAGTAGAGGTATAGCGGGACGATGATGAGTGAGAGGAGGAAGCCGAAGATGCCGAGGAACCCGCCGAAGGTGGAGCGGATGAACTTCCACGCATTGCTCAGCACGGTGGGTAACGTCGTCTTCACCCAGTCACCGGTGAGGAGCGCCTTGAGGTCGAAATCGAGTTCGCTGGTCGTCTCGTCGTCCGCTTTTTCAAGAGCGGGTTCATTGACAGGTGCAGGTTCTGGAACGGCCGTTGTTGAGGCTGGCGCAGGAATAGATGAAGGAGCCGGTGCTGCCTCTGGCGTGGGGGGGCTCGTTTGGGTTGCAGGGGCGGGGGAATTGGTTTTTGAGGCATCGACCAAATCAGCCAAGGGTGCCGGGAGGGGAATGCCGTATTCGCGCTCCATCCGGGTGGCAAAGTCGATCACGGCCACGCGGGCCTTGACGGTGTAGCCAGGAATCTTTTTAGCGAGGTTGGAGGTCTGTTCGCCCAGTTTCGGCAAAATCCACCAGCCAAGGCCAAAGAGTCCCAGGCTAAAGACCGCGAAGATGATGAGCACCGCACGCTGACGTTTCAGCCCTTTTCGTTCCAGCCAAGCGACCCCCGGCTCCAGCAAGTAAGCTAGCACCCCGGCCACGGCAAAGGGCATGAGGATGGGCTGGAGAAAGCCGATGACCTGAGTGCCGAGGTAGATGAATCCGATGGCCAATGCCCCAACCAAAGTGATCGAGAGAGCGGTGATCGCTGTCCAAAGGGCGCTACGCTGAAAGGCCGTGGGAAGATTCTTCATGGGACGCCGGAGATGGTGGCAGAGGATTGCAAAGATGGAAGAGGGATTCGCACAGGGACCTGAGGAAAATGCCCGAGAGGAATCTGGCGGGACCAGGGCTCTTTTCCCCACGATGGGGAAGTGGAATTTTGCAGCGATCTTGTAGCCGGGGCTTGGACGCCGTCCTGCTTTGTAAATATCCACAGGTGGTTGCCGAGCAGGCAGCCTCCGCTAGCGTGGCAGGATGCGCGTTCTCATTGCCAGCGATAAATACAAAGGCTCCCTCACTGCCACTCAGGTGGCCCAAACCATCGCGCAGGGGCTTGGCGAAACGCTGCCGGGCATCGTCTGCGATCTCTGCCCCATCGCCGATGGGGGCGAAGGCACCACGGAGGCGATGGTCACCGCTCTCGGCGGTGAATGGATGACCGTGGCCACCGCCGATGCGCAGGGGCGCGAACGTCAGGCCCGTTATGGCTGGTGCGCTGGCCAGGCGGTGATGGAAATGAGCGCGGCCAGTGGCCTGGCCCTGGTGAATGACCTGAAGCTGAATCCCCAGATCGCCAGCACCTACGGCACGGGGGTGATGCTGAAGCACGCGCTTGATCGTGGGGTGAAAAAGATCATCATCGGCATCGGCGGCAGTGCCACGAATGATGGTGGCCTCGGCATGGCGGCGGCGCTGGGCTATCGTTTCCTGGATACCGCCGGGCAGGATGTCCCCGCCGTGCTGGCAGAGGTGCTGCGCATACGCCACATCCAGTCACCATGCGCCACTTTTTGCCCCATCCTTGTCGCCTGCGATGTGGACAATCCCTTGTTAGGTGAAAAAGGAGCCACCCGTGTTTATGGGCCGCAAAAAGGCGTGACGGAGCCTTTGTGGTTCGAGGAAAGGCTGGAGCATTTAGCAGACCTCGTCGCGCGGGACCTGGGCACAGATCCGCGCGAGGTGCCGGGGGCTGGGGCAGCCGGTGGCCTGGGCTGGGGACTGATGGCCTTCATGGGCGCCCGGTTGACCAACGGCTTTGACCTCGTGGCTGAGCAGATCGGCCTGGAATCCCGCGTGGCACAGGCGGATCTCGTCATCACGGGGGAGGGGCGTCTGGATGCCCAGACCCTGCATGGCAAGGGGCCCGTGGGCATCGCCCAAATGGCCCGGAGACTGGGGAAAAAAGTAGCCGCTTTTGCCGGCGGGATCGAGGACTCCCCCGCCTTGCAGGCGCAGTTTGATTTCACTCGCGCGACCAAACCGGCCTCGATGCCTCTGGCTGAGGCGATTGCACGAGCCGAGGAATTGCTGGCCGTCGCCGTCCGCGAAAGCTCGGGGGAGATCGGCCGCCTGCTGGGACGGTGAGCGCAGTTTTCGGTTTTCAGGGGTCAGTTTTCAGTCACTATCATGCCTGACTTTGGGGCTGAATCCCGAACACTGAAAACTGAATACAGAATACCGACATCACGATGCCAAAACAAGCCGTCCTCCTCTTCGCTGGTCAAGGTGCCCAAAAAGTGGGCATGGGAAAAGATCTCGCCGAGGCCTACCCCGCCGTGAGCGACCTGCTGTCCCAGGCTGATGCCGCGATCGGCTACCCGCTCTCGCAGATCATGTTTGAAGGGCCGATGGAGGAACTGACGAAGACCAGCCGCTGCCAGCCCGCGCTTTACGCCCATGGCCTCGCCTTGCTGGAAGTGCTGAAGTCCAAAGTGCCCGATCTGGAGATCACCGCCACGGCGGGCCTCTCCCTTGGCGAATTCACCGCTCACGCTGCTGCAGGCACCTTTGATTTTGCTACGGGTCTGAACCTCGTTTTCCAGCGTGGCAGCTTCATGGAAGAGGCCTGCGATACCACCCGCGGTGCCATGTTGGCCATGCTGGGTGGCGAAGAAAGCACCATCCGCGAGCTGGCTGCCGAATGCGATGTGGACGTAGCCAACCTGAATGCCCCGGGCCAGATCGTGCTTAGCGGTAGCGTGGAAGGCATCGAAGCTGCCGCTGCCAAGGCAAAGGACAAGGGCATCAAACGCGCCATCCCGCTGCCTGTCGCCGGGGCCTACCACAGCCGCCTGATGAAAAGCGCCCAGGACAAGCTGGCTGTCGCCTTGGAAAAAGCCACCATCGTCAGCCCCGGCGTGCCTGTGGTTTGCAATTTCGAAGCCCGCCCCGTAAACCGTCAAGAAGAGATCCGCGCCACCCTCACCGCCCAGGTCACCGGCAGCGTCCGCTGGGTGGAGTCCATGCAGCACCTCATCTCCCAGGGCCATACCCTGTTCATCGAGCTCGGGCCGGATGCCACCCTGGCTGGCCTCATGGGCAAGATCGATAAAACGGTGAAAGTCATCTCCATCAAGGACACCGCGACGCTGGATGCAGCCGTGGCGGAGCTGAATGCTTGAGACAGATGCACGTGAGGCAGGAGGGAGCGACGAATAATAATCTGAACGACAAACCGTCGGTTTCGTCTATCCTTCCTGAACCCCCAACCCTGTTATGCTCGAAATTTTCGAAAGTCCCCTGAACACCTTTGGCATGGGCTTTGCCCTCGGCGCCATCTTCTTGGTCATGGCCTACTTCAGCCACTGGAAGACCAAAGGCGAGTTCAAACGCTACAAGTCCCACCTCAGCGACAAACTGGAGCTGGATGCCAAACAACTCCAGGATACCAATAAGGAACGTGCCCGTCTGGCCCAGGAAAATGAGCACCTGCGCATTCAGGTGAACCGCCTGAACGAGCGCCCGGACAACAAGCTGCAGCGCGAACTGGAAGTGCTGGCCCGTGCAGAAAAGCACATGCTCATCAATGCACCCGGCTTTGCCCCTGCGTGGGAAATGGCCAAATCTCAGGCACTCTCGCAGATGGAGACTGAGGAAAAAGGCATGTCCTTCCCCCAAAAGATCTTCCGCAAGCTCATCGGCCCAGGGGCCAATGGCAATGCGGCCCTGCCTGAAAATGGCAGCAGCCACAACAAATCCGGCAGCACTGAGACAGCCACGACGACCACTGCTGTCTAAGTTTGCAAGGCAGTTCTAAATTCAATCAGGCCCGGTGAACCCACCGGGCTTTTTTGCGCTCAAAAGTAGCCCGCACAGTCCCTGTGCGGATAGCAATCTCGAAGCTCCTGCGCCTCCACCTAACCAAAGGTACAATTTTTCCACCCATCACACCAACCAAGTCGCCAATCCCAGAAACACCCCCATGCTCACCACATCCGTGGCCGTGGTGAGGAAGATGCTGGAGGCTGTGGCGGGATCTGCCCCCAGCTTTCGCAGGGTGAGGGGAATGAGCGCCCCACACAGGCCGCTGACCACACAGCTGGCTACCATGGAAAGCAGGACGACGATGCCCAGCATCAACGCCTTGGGATTTTGCTGACTGCTCGCATAAAGAAACATGCCGATGCCTGCCGTCAGGCCCACGAGGGCACCATTCAGCAGGCCCAGCGTGCCTTCCTTCATCACCAGTCGTCTCTCATCGCCTGCCTTCAGATCTCCCAAGGTCATGCCTCGCAGGGCCACAGCCAGCGCCTGACAGCCGGTATTGCCAGACTGGCCGGCCAGCACCGGGAGAAAGGCGGCCAGCAGGACCAGGCGATCCAGCGTCGGCTCAAAGTAACCTACCACGCCCGCCGCGAGGAAGGCGGTGACGAGGTTCACCTGCAGCCATGGGTGGCGAAAGCGCAGGCTGCGCCAGAGGGGCGTGCTCAGGCGTTCCTCATCATTCACCCCCATCATCGTTCCCGCCTGAGCACTGATCTCGATGGCACGGGCTTCAAAGAGGTTTTGCCCTCGCACCAGGCCCAGCAGCCGCCCTTCAGCATCGCAGACGGGGTAAACGGGCAGGTGGCGGTTCACCGTCTGCTTCATCGCCTCAGTCAGCTCCATGTCAGGGCGCAGGGCAAAGATGCTGGTGTACATCACCTCCGAAAGCAGCGCTTCCGGTTTGCCTAACATCAAGTCGCGAAAGACCAGCACCCCCAGCAGCCGATTGGCATCATCGGTGACATAACCATAAGTGATGAATGCGCGCTTCGTTAGCTTGCGCAGCGCCTCAATGGTGCCTTTCACTGTCATTGAGGGACGAAAGACGGCCACAGGTGGCTCCATCAGCCAACCCACGGAGTCTTCTGGATACTCGCGGTTGCGCATCCACTGGCGTGCCTTTTCGATGGGTGCCGCCGCAATGATGGCGCAGCGATGCTCGTCCGTCATCTCATGCAGCACTTGCTGGGCTACCATCGGGTTCAGGGCCTCCAGCACCCGCACCCCGTCCAGTGCCGGTAGGGTTTCCAGAAGGTCGGCGGCATCGTGGGGCGCACGCTCGCGCACGTCTTCGAGGAGGTTGGCATCGGCTTCCAGGTTCATGCCTTTAGAATTAATGCCGACTTGCCCCTATGTCCATCCAGGGGAGTTCCGTGCGGTGGAAAAGACACTTAAATATCGGAGTTGGGATTGCCCGCGTTACAGATTGACCCGGCAGGATTTGTATTAGCATATTATACCCATGCGTGTGCTTTTTTCCCTCTGCCTGCTTTTGCTCACCGTCGCGGTCCTCCCGGCAGCCGATATCCCGCCGGATGACACCACCATCGTCATTGGCGAGCGCGTGGGTCCCATTGAAAAAGGCATGACCCTCTTTGGTCTGAAAACGCTTCTCGGCGGCGGCAAGGTGAAGGCCGCAGACATCGAAGTGGGTGAGGGCGAAACACTCCCAGGTGCCAAACTCTTCGAAGGCACAGACAAGGAACTGGAAATCCTCTTCAACCCCGAAGGCGACGAAAAAGAGGTGTGGGACATCCGCATCATCGGCAAGGCCTGGAAGTTTGAAAACGGCTTGAAACTGGGCATGTCCCTGGAGGCGGTGGAAAAGATCAACGGAGGTCCCTTCATCATCTTTGGCTTTGGCTGGGACTACGGCGGCTACGCTAACCTCAAAGGCGGCAAACTAGACGGCAAAGTCAGCCTGCGCTTTGAACCCGGCAAAAACACAGACGAATCGTTGTCAGGAGATCAGGAAATTCCTACCACGAACGCAAAGCTGCGTGTCTCCAAACCCAAGGTGGAGTCCATCACGGTCATCTTTCGTCAACCTGCGGCCTGAAGAACTCTATGCGCATCTGGGATCTCCATTGCCACCTCAGCGGCGTCGCTGGCCTCATCCCAGAGGATCGCCTGCAAAACCTGCTGCGTTATGCAGATCGTGTAGGCATCGAGCGTCTCTGCATTTACATGGGCCTCAAGTGGGCTCTGGACCCTTCGCCCGATGACTTGGTGAAGCAGAACGACGAGGTGCTGCGGGCTTTGGTGAAGTATCCCGACCGTGCCTTCGGTTTTGTTTACCTCAGTGCCAAGCACATCGAACGCAGCATGGCCGAATTGGAACGATGTGTGGCTCAGGGCCCCATGGTGGGCATCAAGCTGTGGGTAGCAGGCCGCTGTGATTCCCCGGAGATTGATCCGCTGATCCAGCGAGCGGCGGAATTGAAGGCGGTGATCTTTCAGCACACTTGGTTCAAGACGGGCGGCAACTTTCCCGGAGAATCCACCCCGGATGATTTGGTGGCCCTGGCTCGCCGTTTCCCCAAAGTCCCCATGATCTGCGGCCATACCGGCGGCACCTGGGAGCTGGGCATCCGTGCCATTCGCGAGCACAAGAACCTCTATGCCGACCTCGCCGGCAGCGACCCGACCGCAGGCATGACCGAGATGGCCGTGCGGGAACTGGGCGCACATCGGGTGATCTATGGCAGCGATGCCGGGGGGCGCAGCTTTGCCAGCCAGTTGGCCAAAGTTCACGGCGCACAGATTTCCGCTGAGGACAAACAGCTCATCTTTTGTGACAATCTGCGCCAGCTCATGCTGCCCATCCTCCAGCAGAAAGGAATCAAAGCCTAACCATGAGTGAGATAACGCCGATTTTGCCTCGCCGCCAGTTCATCGCCCAGGCTGCTGCTGCGATGGCGCTTCCTCTGGTGTTCAGGGAGGCTGCTGGCGAGCCCGCCGTGCCTGCTGCCGGGTGGATTGATTGCAATGCACACCTCGGCCCGCATCCGAATCGGGACCTGCCACCCCTCACGACAGAGTCTCTGACCTCACGTGGCCTTACCGAGGCCTGGGTGGCTCCGCTGGAGGCCTTGCTGCAGCGGGATCTCGCCAGTGTGAACGCCCGCCACGCTGCCCGCTGTGGTGGCCCTCTGCGGGCAGTGGGCGTGGTGCATCCTGGGCTGCCTGACTGGCAGGAGGACCTCCGCCGCTGCACGGAGGAGCATGGCATGAAAATCATCCGCCTTTACCCAGGATATCATGGTTATACCCTGGATGACCCATCCCTGATGAAGCTGCTGGAGCAGGCGGCTGCTAAAAATGTGCGCGTGCAGATTGTCGCCGAGATGGAAAATGTCCGAACCCAGCACCCGCTGCTGCAGGTAAAGCCTGTGGATTTTAAACCACTGGCCGCTGCGCTGAAACACCTGCCGGAACTGCGTGTGATGGTGCTGAATGCCAATGCCACCATGGCCCAGACGACTTTGCGTGGCCTCGACAATGTGTGGTTGGACATCGCCATGATCGAAGGTGTAGCCGGAGTAGAAAATCTGCTGAAACAGTGGCCGCAGGATCGTCTCGTCTTCGGCAGCCACGCGCCCTTTTTCTACCCCGAGTCTTCAATGCTGAAACTCCAGGAATCCGAACTTTCTGAAGCCGAAATCGCTGCCCTGAAGTCGGCCAATGCCCGCGCATGGCTGTCTTAGGCGCTTGAGCCTCTATAGTCGGCCCTCATTCCTCAATCCGCGCTAGATACGTCAAGGACCTGTCCTCCCCACGTCGGGCGATGATGATGATCTGAGCGCGTTTTTCACCCACGTAACCCGTGCTGGTGATGCGGCGTAGATCATCGTCGCTCGTCAGGATGCCCTGCATGGCCTGAGCGCGATCCCCGGTGAGGCCCAGCAGGCGGTAGGCTTCATTGTCGGAGATGCGCTGGTCATCCTCCGTTCCTGCGATGCCATCGGCCCCGTCTCGACGGTTGATGTAGTTGATCACGTCTGTCTCGGAGGCCCTGGCGACCGCGATGAGTGTTTCCTTAAAGGCCGTGCGCAGATCAATGGTGCCATCGCCATACACACTGAAAAACTCGCGCCAGTCCGGCTTCAGTCGGTCCACAATGCCCATGCCACGCACCAGCAGCATCTCGTCCACATTGATGAAACCCTTTTGGCGCGGCAGTTCAAAGAGCCGCTGGCTTTCATAAAAGGCAGTCTCCGCCCCATTGCTGCGCACATCATCATCCCGATCCACCCAGTCTGCCAATGACTCGCTGGCGATGCTGGCTTCGTCACTGTTGAGCCCCCACCTAACAAAGAGTTCATAGACTGCCTCGCGCAGCCGTTCATCCGTCACGTAGTTAATGGGGATACGCGCGCCTTCGTAGTTGATCACCACATCAAAGCCACTGTCGGTGCCGATCTTTTGCTTCAGCACCTTGTCCCCACGCCGTGCAGAAGGGTGCAGGCCCACGGCAAGCCCGCTCTCCGCCAAATGCAGAGCGCGAAATTCGGCCGAGGCTAGCACCGCCTCCTCCGCGCTGAAACGAATGTACTCCACCACACCCATGACCGTGACGGACATCAGCAGCAGCGCCCACACCATGAGCATGAGGGCTGAGCCGCGCTTGTGCGCCACAGATCTTTTTAAAAGGTTGGAAGCGGGGTGGTTCATTGGGGATTGCCTCCTCCTCTGGGATTTCCACCACCATCAGGATTTCCTCCATTGCCAGGGTTGCGGCCTCCGCCCGGATTTCCTCCATTGCCAGGATTGCCGCCGTTCCCGCCGTTTCCTGCTCCAGGACGTCCCCCACCCCCGCCGCCTTGATTGTTTTGCCCCGTGGTTGAGGTGTTGTTGGTCGCATTGCTGGTGCTCGTCGCTGTGCCATTGCCAGCCACGATGGTGATCGTCGGCACGCTGTACACCATGCGAATAGGGGTGGTGCGGTCACGCATCACCAGTTGTACTTCGATGAGGGCCGGCCAATCGCTGTCGTCCCACTCTTCCAGCCAGGTTTCGTCATCCTCTTTGTAAAATCGCCATTTCAACTGCACGACGTCAGGCAGCAGCGGCATCCAGTAGCGGCCCTGTTCATCTGGGGCGCTCAGGCCCGTGGTCTCCTGGCGTAGGGCCATGCTGCTGTCATCACTTTCGGGGATCAGGTCCTCACGGGACAGGCACAGGTACTGCACGAGTAGCCCATTGGCATCCGTGACACCAGTGGGGTCTGGCCGCAGGCCCAGAATGGTATCCTCATAGGAAATGGGGCTGAGGCCGAATCCAAAACAATGGGTGGAACCGCTGATCGTCAGCTCCTGCGCAGAAGAGGTGGGCGAGTTCGGATCCAGCGACGTCAGTGTCAGCGTCGCCGTGCTGGGCAGCGTGGTAAAGGCCTTCCGGCACAAGTCCAGGAAGCGGTTGATAGCATCATTTTCCCTCTGGACTTGCTCAATTCGGCTGGCCGCGCGCAAGCTGCCTTGGATGATCGAAAATAATGTGCCAGTGATCATCCCTAAAATGATGAGAGCAATGACAACCTCCATCAGAGTGAAGCCGGAGTGTGCATGTCTCCGCATCTTCCTCCTCGTGAGGCCTGGGCTTAGCCCTGATCCGGGTTTGGCAATGTTACTTCTCGGAAGGTTTGTAAACATAAACGTCCACGCTTTCCTCCCGTTGTTCACTGCCTGCTGTGTAGGTCGCAGTGACTTTTAGATTGTACAGGTCGCTTAGTGTCTCTCCACGGGTCGTGGTTAGTGCCACACGATCAATGCTGCTGGCGTAGGTGATGCCTGTGGCGATGTCTGCATAGCTGGCCGCCATCTCACTGAGGGGTTTGCGGCGCATCTCTTCAAGAAACGAACGCAAACCAATGCGCACACGCTGGTCTTTGTTCAGAATGTTGGCTACCTCGATGGAGGTGTTCAGCGCACGTGCCAGCCCCAGTACCCCGATGGAAAACATGGTTAGGGCGATAATGAGTTCCATCAAGATGTAACCTTGATGTGCAAAGAATGAATCCTTGCGCTTAGGCCCAACGAGAGCTGTTTTCCGGGTCTTCATTTCAAATCAATGACCTCCCGAGTAATGTCGGCTGTGAGTGCGCCGAATTCCACATCGAAGACGGCGCTCTGACGGTCGAGATGAATTTTTAAGGGTTGGCAGATGCCAGTGGGCTGAAATACCCAGAGCCTGACCACGTCGCCCTCAATGAGGGTTTCTTCCAGGTCGTGCCAAAACTTCAGCGAATACTGCACATCCTGTGGCAGATCATAGTGCTCTTCCCAGTGATCGTCTAATTTAGGTGCCGCAGGAGCAAGTGGCAGATCGGTTTTTGGTATCTCTCCAGCTCCCGCATCCAGATCGGAATCATTGTCGTCCGCATTCGGGTTCAGTCGTCGCGCACCCGCCTCTTCTTCTTGAATGAAGGTGGTCAGTTCGGAGAGCTGCAAGTAAGGTGTAAAATATCGTGAGGCGACAAAGCCGCCTGGATAAAAGGCGACCTGATAAGGCCGCTTTTCCCTCATTGCCCGGATGCGAGCTTCTTTTGCCAGCCGCACCAGTTCAATGATGGGTTCTCGTGCTTGTTGTTCAGACCTCAGGCTGCGTATGACGGGGACCGTAAAAGTAAAAGCGACGGCAACAATGGTCAATGCCACCACCATTTCCACCAGCGTGAAACCATGGCGCAGTCTCTGGATCTCGGTCCATGAAACCGATGCGTATTTTGGCATTTGAGGGTTGGAAAGGGCACTTGTCATTGGGCTGCCATATCAATCCAACCCCAGAATTCGTCGTTGGTTCCGAACAAGGGTTGATGGCCCCTTGCTCTCTGAAGCTTTACTTGGCTACAGAGGTTGATTTCCAATTGCCAATGTCATCTTCATTGCCGTCCACACCGTCTGGGCCCACGGACCAAACATCATACCCGCGCTTAGATTTTTGTGCGGGGATGCGATACTTGTATTCTTGTCCCCAAGGATCTTTTGGAATTTCCTCCAGGAAATTGCTCCAGCGTTCTGGAATGGGTTCACTGGTGGGTTTTTCCACAAGAGATTTGACCCCTTGTTCAGTGGTGGGCAGGCGTAGGGCTTTGGATTCGTAACCCAGCAGTCCTGTGGATATTTTGTCCAGATCGGACTGCACACGGGTCTCTTTCGATGTGTCAATCCAGCTTTTGGTCATGTACATGACACCAGAGCCTAAAATAGCGATGATCGTCAAAACGATGACAATTTCAATCAGAGTGAATGCCGGGCGTGGAGCGCGTTGGAGAGGGCGAGGGATGTTCATGGGATGATTAACGGTGGGAAGGGGCTGAGTTATCAAAGGGCAGAATAATGAAACTGAGACGGCTTGGAAAGAGACAGGTCAATTTTACAGGGTTGGGGTGAGCGACCCTCCTTACACACGACTTTTGATGCCGTTTACGGATTGAAAGACAGCCGAGATGATCGAGTAAGCGACGATTCCAACGATGACGGCCATGAAAGCAATAATGACAGGGGAGATGAGGGCGGTCATTCTCTTGATACGTTTGTCCAATTCCTTGTCGTAACGTGCAGCGGCTTTTTCCAATGACCTCCCGAGCATCCCTGTTTGTTCGCCCACGGCGATCATGTCCACCAGCATGAGTGGGAAATGGGAAACTTTTTTGAGCGAGTTGGACAGTCCTCCTCCCTCAGCCACCATCCCAGAGACCTTCGACAGTAACGATTGAATGTAAACATTTGCCGAGATCTTGGAGACCAGGCGGATGCTACTCAACAAAGGCACCCCATTGCCAACCAAGCTGCCCATAGAGTGGGCAAATTGGGCGTAGAATCGAGTGGCAATCACTGGACCAAAGAGAGGGATTTTGAGTCGCGTCTCATGCCACCACATTAGCCCTTTGGGGGTGGCGATGTAGGCTTTGAACGATAAGGATACTATCGTTATTATGGCCAGGAGTGCCCACCACCAGCGGGCCATAAAATTACTGAAACTGATCAGGGCTTGGGTGGCAAAAGGAAGCTGCTGCCCATTTTTTGCCAAGAGGTCAGTTAATTGTGGAACCATTACCGTCATGAAAACAACCAGGAGTATCACGCACGCACCGATCAGGATTGCGGGATAGATCATGGCCGCAGTCACCTTGGCCTGAAGGTCAGCCAAAATATTCAGGTTCTGCGAAAGCCTCCGCAGGATCTCTGGCAGGGAGCCGCTGACTTCCCCGGCGGCGACGAGGTTGCAGTACAGTTCGTCAAAGCTGGGCGAGGCCTTTTTCAGCGCCTTGGCCACGGTGGAACCCTCGCGCAGTTGGTCGCGCAGGATGACGGAGACCTTGCGCAGGCCCACATCTTCCTGGCGTTCGGCGATGACCCGCAGGGCTTGGTCAATCTGCAGGCCGCCATCCAGCATGTCCGCCAGTTCCTCGGTGAAAAGAATGATCTGACCACGCTTCAGCCGCACAGGCTGGTTGTCTTCCGCCTTCGCCGCCGTAGCTGCAGCGGCTTTCGCGGACTGGGCCTCCTCCGCCACCTTAACAGGCGTCAACGCCTGCGCCTCCAGCTTGCGAAAAGCCTCCGCTTTGGAGCCTACCGCAAGACTGCCCGTGACAGTCTGACCAGTGGCATTCAGGGCAGTGTAAGTGAAGGAAGGCATGCGGAGAAAAGGGGCCTGGGTTCAGCGGCGGCGATTCAAGATTCGGTCGCGTTTTACCGGGTCAATTCGTCCATCCAAGATGGCAAAGACAACGGCCCGGTCCTGAATGAGCCGGTAGTAGATGATGGACTTGAAAACTTTGGCGTTAACATGGTGAAATTGCCGATTTTGCGGTGAACTCCTGCGGTGTTTTTTAGGAGAACCAAGTCTTGTTCCAGGCATGTGCGGAAATGGGATCCCAGACCTTTTTCCTGCCGTTCATAAAAATGATAAGACTTTTTTAGATCTTCAAGGGCCAGCCGGAGTACCTGAATTCTCATGGCATGATGTTGCGGGCCTCCTTGAGGAAGTCGTCCAGCTCCATCACCTCGACTTTGCCTGCCGCATACAGTTCATCTCGTTCCGCCAAAACATTCAGGTGCCAAGCAGGGATATCCTCCTGACCCTCGGTACCCGCATCCAGTTCGATCAGGAGGGTTTGAAACAACTCCCATTTCTGGGCCGATGTCAGCTTTTCAATCGGCAGGTCAATGGGCGGATTTGAACTGAGAATCATGGGAAAAGAATAAGGGGGTTCGAGGGATGTGCAATGCCTCTCACTCGCTCGCGGCTGTGACAGTCATCACCTCTTCCAGGGTGGTGATGCCCTGGGAGGCTTTGCGGAAGCCATACTGGCGCATGGGGATCATCCCGTCCTTCAGGGCCTGGGCCTTTAGTTCCATCGTCGTGGCGCGCAGGTTGATTTTCTCGGAGAGCATCTCCGTCATCAGGCAGATCTCCATGATGGCAAGACGGCCGGTGAAACCGGTGTTGCGGCAGGAGCGGCAGCCCACGGGGTGGAAGAGTTTGTCCTTCCACTCCAGTGGGAAGCCGCAGGCGCGGAGAAAGCTTTCCTCATGATGCGCCGGGGCCTTGCAATGCGGGCACAGGGTGCGCACCAGTCGCTGGGCCTGGAAGGCACGCACGGAGGAGGAGACCATGAAGGGCTCAATGCCCATATCGAGCAGACGAGAGATGCCGCCCACGGCGTCATTCGTGTGCAAGGTGGAGAAGACCAAGTGGCCGGTGAGCGCGCCACGGATGGCGATTTCCACCGTTTCCTGGTCACGCATTTCCCCGACCATGATCACGTTTGGATCACCACGCAAAATGCTGCGCAGACCGGCGGCAAAGGTGAGGTCGATCTCCGGCTTCACCGCGATCTGAATGATGCCGTCCAGCTTGTTTTCCACCGGGTCTTCGATGGTGACGATGCGGCGGTCCTTGGTGTTCAGTTCCTTCAGCAGGGTGTAGAGCGTCGTGCTTTTGCCGGAGCCCGTAGGGCCTGTGATGAGGATGATGCCGTTCGGGGCCGCCAGCAGCTTGCGGAATTTCGCCTCGGTGTCGGCATCCAGGCCGATGGCAGCCATGTCGAACTTTTTGCGGGTGAGCAAACGCAGCGCCACCGACTCACCGTTCACGCTGGGGATGGTGGCCACACGAACGTCAATGGGCTCGCCATCCAGCTCCAGGTTGATGCGGCCATCCTGCGGCAGGCGTCGTTCGGCGATGTCCAGATGCGCCATGATTTTCAGGCGAGAAATCAGGGAGTTTTGCAGCATCCGCATGTTCGGCGGCACAGGCACCTCGATCAGTTTGCCATCCACGCGATAGCGGATGCGCAGGTCGCGCTCCAGCGGCTCCACATGGATGTCCGTGGCGCGCTCCTTCAGGCCTTCGCGGAAGACCTGGTTCACAAAGTTCATCACCGTGGCCTCCTCATCGGCCTCGTCCAGGACGTTCACCTCCTGCTTCATGTCATCGTCCTGCTCGCTGCCATCCCGACCTTCCAGCAGTTCCTCGAAGTTCTCCGCACCCACTCCGTAGCCCTGGTGCAGTGCTTCCAGGATGCGGTGACGGCTGGCGATCTGCCAGTGCACGCGCTTTTGCAGTTCCTGCCCCACGGCCTGGCGGGCGCTGAGGTCAAAGGGATTGTAGGTTAGCACCGTCGCCTCCACGGCAGAAACGTGGGAGGGATAAATGCGATGACGCAGCGCTAGCTTCGCCGGAAAGCGGTTGTGCAGCCCCTCCTGCTCCGCGGAATCTTCATTGGAGTAAGGCAGATTCAGGTGGGTGGCGAGGCTGGAAAAAAAGCTCTCCTCATCCACCACATTCGCATCCAACACCGCATCAATCAGTGGCAGCCGTTTGTCCGTCGCCTCGTCCAGCGCATGGCGCAGCCGCGACTGGTCCCGGCAGCCGGCCTGGCTGGCGGTCTGAAAAAGCACATCGGAAAGGGAAAGCAGAGCCATGGGGGAATCGTGCTTAAACGCCCGTGATCCGTCAAGGTTGCGGAAGAAAACGACGACGAGGAAGGAAAAGGGCATCCCGCGGTCTATGCGGGGCAAGAGGCCGAGGTGGGATCGACCCTCTTGACCCTCTTGACCTTTGACCGCAAAGCCGTTTCCCAATACTCAGTCCTACTTCGCCTTGAAATGCTCAGGCTCGTTTCCGGCCTTCCACTTGATGTTACAGCCCGTGCTGGGGCGCTGCGAGGGCAGGGGAGCTTCCCCATTCAGCATCACCCGCACGGCCTCGCGGAGATCGTCGCCGGTCACCGGTGTGGTGTTTTTCGGGCGGGATCCGTCGAACTGGCCGCAGTAGGTCAGCTTCAGCTCGCCATCGAAAAGGTAAAAATCAGGCGTGCAGGCGGCTACGTAGGCATGGGCCACGCTTTGGTCTGCATCGTAAAGGTAGGGGAGCTGCCAATCGTATTTGGCAGTGAACTCCAGCATCTTCTCAGGTGCATCTGCGGGGTACTTTTCCACGTCGTTGGAATTGATGGCCACCACACCGATGCCCTGGCCATCCAATTCCTTGGCAAAGGCGGCCAGCGCGGGCGCGAGGTGGATCACAAAGGGGCAGTGATTGCACACAAACATCACCAGCAGGCCGCGTGGCCCACGCACATCATCCAGTGTGAAGCTCTGCCCCGTAGCATCGGCGAGTTCAAATTCAGGGGCAATGCTGCCAATGGGGAGTATGCGGGTGGAGGGGACTTCAGCCATGGGAAAGAGGGGGAATGAAACGGTGAAAGGCTAGTCTCCTGCATTCCCAGGACGACTGCAAGCCTTGCAGATCATGTCATGCCGTCGAAAGTTACTCTGATAGAAACGGCGGAGGGTGATTGCCACCCTCGTCACCCACCAAGATCACGGCCGCAAGGTAGCGGGTGTGGTTGCGTGCATGCGGGTGGTTTTTCTTTTCCATTCAGGCAGCCAGGCTCAGTTCAGCGTAGCATTGCAGGAGCACACGACGAGAAATCGCCCCTTGCAACAACTCCAGGTATGAGTCAGCCCCACGGACTACCTCTCAAGGTTTCGTTCGTCAGGCATTGCACTCGTGAAAAGAAGCGCTGCCTAGCGTGCTTGGAGGCGTTTCAACAATTGATCATAAGCGTTAGGCTCGGCACCACTTTGCTCTTCCAGTCGGCGCATAAATTCCGTAAATGATTTCGCGGCCAAATGGGCGTCATTGTCAATGATGAGGTAGATACTTCCTTTGATCGTACCAGATGTGGCCATCATCAGTTCTTGTCCGCCAGGGTCATATCCGATCTTGATGATGCCGTTAACGAATCCCTCGCTCCATGCATTCGATTTGTAGTTTGTTTCCAATCGATCAAATGATAGTGGAGCTCCGAGAGACAGCAATCGAGTCACACTGACAACAATGCCGCTTTCGGTTTCAAACGAACTCGGGCAAGGACAGCCACCATTATGTTTGATCAAGAACGCCCTATAATCTTCCGGCAATTCCAGCCCTATGGATTTTTCAAACTCTGTGATGCGTTCAGGCTTTGTAATCGGGCCAGGGGAATAAACATTCATGCAGTTATGACCTCGGAGGCATGTTTTTTATCGCTTCGGGAGAGTCTGCCACGAGTGATGTGACCACTACAACAAGATTGAGTGCTCTTGTCACCAATACATTGCCTTCCATATCCTCGCTGAGGGCAAGGGATAAATCTAGCCTAACGGGTGATGTGTTTTTACCCACTCAAGCGCTTCTTCTTTGTTGGCAATGAGACCTTCAAGCTGCGCATTCTGTACAGCAGTCAATACCTCTCCCATTTCTTTGCCGGGCTGCCAGCCCAGTTCGATGAGGTCACGACCGCTGATCAGCGTTTGCGGGATCAATGGGGCCTGAGAAAACTCCTCGGCCTTTTCCTTCATGAATTCATAGTTGTCCAGCAGGCCGTTGGAACCCAGGCAGTCCACGCGATGCAGTGCCAGCTCATCGTCCCAGGTCGGGCGTGCCATCATGCGCTTCAGAGTACTGTTGCGCATCTTCTTCACGTCCTTGAAGGCCATATGATGCTCCACGGCAACCTGAGTTGGCTCGATGACATCGTTGGGAAACTTGAGCCGGCGCAGGATGTCCCCCGTCATCTCAGCTCCCAGTTTGTCATGGCCATTAAAGCGGATGCGGCCCGTGCCTTCATCCACTGTGTAGGTGGCTGGTTTGGCAATGTCATGCAGCAGCACGCTGAGCACCAGTGGCAGGGAAACATGCTCAGGCAGCAGGCTCAGCATGAGGCGGGTATGGATGAACACATCTCCCTCGGGGTGCCACTGCGGAGGTTGCTCCACGCCTTTCAAAACTAAGATTTCCGGCAGCACACGCTCCATCAGCCCGCTGTCCATCAGCAGGTCAAAGCCGCGCAGTCGGTTCGGGTGCAGGAAAATTTTGATCAGCTCATCGCGGATACGTTCGGCACTCACAGTGGTGATGGCCTCCGCATGGTCGCACACAGCTTGCCATGTGGTAGGCTCGATCTCAAAACCCAGCACGGTGGCAAAACGCACCGCGCGCAGCAGGCGCAGCCGGTCTTCGGCAAAACGTTGTGAGGGATCACCAATCGCCCGCAGGAGCTTGGCGGCGATGTCCTGCTGACCGTTCACATAATCAATGATGCGGTTTTCCTCGGGATCGCGGAACAGCCCATTCACCGTGAAGTCGCGCCGCTGCGCATCCTCTTCAGCCGTGGCAAAGGTCACGCTTTCGGGACGGCGGCCATCCTTGTAGCTGCCATCCGTGCGGAAGGTGGCCACCTCGATCTGGTGGTGGTCGCGCTTGACAATCACCACGCCAAAATGGGCACCCACGGTGAGCGCCCCTGGAAACAGGGCGATGACTTGCTGCGGTGTGGCGCTGGTGGCCACATCGTAGTCTTTGGGCTCCTTGCCTAACAGGAAGTCACGCACACAGCCGCCAGCCAGCAGTGCCTGGTGGCCGTGGCTGCGCAGCGTGCGGATGACATGGGATGCGGCCTTTAACATCAGTGCTTGGCGGCGACGCCTGCTGGCTTGGCGGCAGGGCGGTTGGTCGGGGCATACTTGGCCACCATGAAGGCCCCGCAGGCGGCCAGCACGATACCCGTGACGAATTGCCAAGGGAGGGTCTTCAGCCCCCCGGCTGGCGGATGGATGAACATGGCCACCACGGTATTCACCACCGGCGCACCGGCAAAGACGATGGGCATCACCGCCGCTGGTGCAGCACCTTTATAGATGGCCGCCGCAGCGCCGAGGGCCAGCACCAGGGTGAAGGCACCCAGCGCACCTGCCACACCGGCAATGAAGCTCCAGGTCATGCCGCTGCTGGTAAAGCTCCAGTTCGTCCCGCGCTGCCACAGGACCAAAACTGGACCCAGCACCGCCACCACAAAATAGGCGATGCCGACAAACAAAAAGGCTTTCAGGCTGGCATTGGCCGTTTCAGGTCCGGGCAGCGTGCCATCGGGCATCAGCCCGCGGCCCTTGTGAAGGATGATGCCATAAACGCCCCAGGAGAGCACGGTGAGGAGGGCGAAGGTAAGCCAGTTGGGGATCATTTTTGAGGAGGAGGTGGGTTGATTCACGCCGGTGAGAAACGTTGGGCAGCCGCTATTTGGATCAAAAAGCTTCCGGAACCAAAGGGATTGTCAGGCACGGTTCCAAAAATTCCCATCTTCTGGAACCCTTCACTTCTCAAAAAACAAAGGAATGGCCGTTATCAGATAAAAGTAGACTTGGTAGAGAAAGACGGAGGCAATCCCCGCACCCAACAGCCAGAGTACTTTTCTCGCTCCTGGATCCAGTTCTCGGCTCTGGGCATAGCCTTCTGGAGCCAAAAAGAGATAAAACAGGAGGGCTAACGCGAATATGTAGTTTAAAACGGGCACAGAGATCAGCAGCAGTACCCAAAAGTTTTGCCCGGAATTGCGCAGTCGCTGGATGATGAGGATCATCGTCAGCAAGACGAATGTCCAAAGGATGATTTGTTCCAGCGTGTTGTGATCTTTGAATCGGTGGATCAGCAGTTTCGCGGCAAAAAAGAGTCCGACCCACATCAAGGCAAAGGCTGTACGCCCAATGCCCCCGTATTCCCTGGGGGCCTGCAACTGGACGTAATCCGACTTGAGCCGCGTAGGAACCGATGTGGCGTGCGCAGAGAACGTCAGCAAACCGGGAAGGGCCGTCCCGATGGTTTGCCAGTCAGCCATGCCTTCCCTCCAGCACAGATCTGTCGGCTGCAACGTCCCGCCATCCAGCATGGCCTGCAATTGCGCCATGGAATAGGGGCCTTGCTGCTGGTCATTCGGGGCGACGTAATACGGGGTCATCAAGAACAAATAGGGTAAATTTGTTCAAAAGAACATGGGTTAAATGCCGCTGTCAATCCGAGTATTCGGACCTGCCATCCTGGAGGCGCGTGCTCAGGTTAAGAAACCTGTTTGGCGATTTCGTAAGTGCTCTGCACCAGGCCTGAGGCAAAAATTTTCGTTTCCAGGTGAAGCAGCCGCCTGTCAGCGGGCAATGGGCCAAAAAGCGGAATTCCTTCGCCTAGCAAAACTGGAATCTGGGAGATCACCAGTCTGTCCAGATGGCCCGAAGCCAAAAAGCTCTGTATGGTTTTGCCTCCATCCACATAGAGATGCGCCGCGCCTAGTTGACGAAAATGCTCGATCACCGCCGCAGGTTCCAGCGCCAGCACGGAGACTTTGTTTCGGAGCCTATCTGGCACGGTCAGTGGTCGGTGTGTCAGCACCGCCACCGGAGTCTCACCATAGGGCCACTCGGGGAAATCGACGACCTTCTCAAAGGTGCCGCGCCCCATCACCAGGACATCCACTGTCGCCATGAAGGCGGCGTAACCATAGTCCTCACCTTCCATTTCTACCGCGGCCAGCCAGTCAATGCCTCCATTCTTCCTGGCGATGAATCCGTCCAAACTGGTGGCGATGAAAGCGGTGCAGGTCATTGATTGAGTGGATCAAATCGGGATGAAGCCGATCAAGGGCCGGAGACAGGAATTAGCAGCGCCGACAAAACGGCGATGACAAAAATCACAAAGAACACCACCATCGCGATGCGCCCTGGTTTATCGAGCTTCCGGCTCGTGGCATACCCCGCCTGGCAAAATAGGCAGGGCAGGAGAACAATCACATTGAGCAGCGGGACGAGGGCAATCAGGCAATTCAGCGGATGAAACCCAATGTTTTTCAGACGAAACGCGATGATGGGCAGCAGAAAGCTGACAACGATCAAGCGATCCCAAAAGCTTTCCAGCTTGAGTTGATAGTGCTCAATGACGAGGGCCTGGCCGAGCGTGACGAGAGCAAAAAGCAGGACGTAAACCAGCCTGCCGATGCCCGGCTGTGGGTGGGGAAGAGGTCCAAGGGTGCTCTCAGCAAGAGGTGGCCGGTAAGGATTGTCATCGTCCTCTTCTCTGCTCCGTTCAGGCAAAGGGGGCGGCTCGGGGGGCAGGCTTCGCAGCGGTTGCCACTCTTCCATGCCTTCGGTCCAATAGAGATCCGTGGGCAGCAGGGTGCCATTGGCCAGCTTTCGCCGCACTTCGGTCAGTTTAAAACTGCCCTTCCGTTCCTCACCACGTCCGATGAAGATCTCCGTTGTCGGTTCCAAGATCATTGCAGCTAGGGGCTTCCCGGATCAGGGCAGTTTCAGCAACTCAGGCGGGGCGACGGTGATGCGGGAACGGATGCGTTCAGGAATGTCCACCGCCTTCATCTTGCCTGTCTCGGCATCCTTGCGCACACAGGCTGCCACCAGTTTTCCCTCGGCGCTCAGGTTGCCATCCTGCTTCCAAAAGCGTACGACGTAACGCAGCGTGCGCGGGCGCACCTGCTCCACCAGAAGCTCCATGGTGAACTCCTCCTCAAAAAACAGAGGGGCACGGAAATCGCAGGAGACGTGGACTCGCGGCCAGCCCACACGCTCCTCCACCGGAATCTCCGCCGACTTGTCCCAGATGGACATGCCTAGCACCCGGAAGAAATCATGCTCCACCCTTTCCATGTAGCGGAAGAAATTGGAGAAATGGACAATACCCGCCATGTCCGTATCGGCGAACTGGACTCGGTCGGTGAGGGTATGGCGGTGCATGGACAGGGGTGAGATGACAATGGAAATCTGTAGCTGAATAACCCACAGCACTAGGTGAAAATTCAGACTAATAAAAGGCTCGGGTTTGAGGGACTACGTGGTTGTGCTCACCAGAGCCATCAAAACAGCGGCCACGATCAAAAGAAGAATAAGGGAGAGAACGATACGGGGGCCTTTGTCCACTTTTTGGCTCTGCATGAAGTGTGACTGACAAAAGATGCAGGGAAGGATAACGAGCACGCCTGCAAAAGGAATGGTCGCAACTAGACTCAACCATGGATTAGCACCCATGTTTTTAAGTCGAAAATAACACAGAGCCGCCGCCGCCGCAGAGAAATAGAAGGTCTTTGCAGCGATGCCTTCGAATGAGCCCAACTTAGGGGAATCATGATTTAAGATCGAAATGACTCCACAAAGCAGAGTGAGGAACATGATTCTTCCAATGCCGGGTGCTGCAGCCAACGGTGTCAGGTGCTTCCTCACGTCCTCATCGAGAGGACGTGAGATCGGCATATCCCGATCGTGATGTCTCATAGCAACAGAACGAACGTTTCACTTTCCCGCCGAACTCTCTGGCAGGCCTCAGGCTTTCGCCAGTTCCACCAGCACGGCCTTCTGGGCATGCAGGCGGTTTTCGGCCTGGTCAAAGATGACCGGGGCCTGGGCTTCGAGGACTTCTTCGGTGATCTCTTTGCCTCGGTAGGCAGGCAGGCAGTGCATCACGATCGCGTCGGATTTGGCGTGCTGCATCAGCGCGGCATTGATCTGCCAGGGGCGCAGGGTTTCGATGCGGCCGACGGCCTCGTCTTCCTTGCCCATGCTCACCCACACATCGGTGTAGATGGCATCAATGCCCTCGACAGCGGCTTTCGGGTCATCCGTTACCGTCACGGTGCTGCCGGGGATCTTGGCCATGAAATCGGCGGCTGGCTGAAACTCCTTGGGTGCTCCGATGACCAGTTCGAACCCCAGCCGGGCACTGGCCCAGATCCAGGAACGGGCGACATTGCAGTCACCGTCGCCCAGGAAGGCCACGCGTTTACCCTTCCAGCTTCCGAAGCGTTCGTTGATGGTCTGCAAATCGGCCAGGATTTGACACGGGTGCTCGTCATCCGTCAGCGCATTGATGGTGGGGATGCCGCTGTATTCGGCAAAGTCCACCACGTCCTGCTGGGCGAAGGTGCGGATGATGGCCCCATCGATCATGCGGCCCATGACCCGGGCCGTGTCCTTGATGGGTTCACCACGGCCTAACTGAATGTCCGCCGAAGACAGGAACATGACCTGGCCGCCGAGCTCGCGCACGCCCACCTCGAAACTCACGCGGGTGCGTGTGGAGGATTTGCTGAAAATGAGCGCCCAGTTCTGCCCCGCCAGAACCTGCGGGGAAGTCTTGCGGTTCTTTTTTAGCAGGGCTGCCTGGGCGAGCAGGTTTTCGATTTCAGCGGCGCTGAGCTGCTCGATGGAAAGGAGATGCTTCATCTGTAAAGGGGCTTTCTGGAACGGAAGTAAAAGAGGAACTGTCGCTGGAGCGTCGCTGATTAGCCAAGCACGGCCAGTTCTGCGAGAGTGGTCTTGAAGATGGCCAGTGCCTCAGCGGCCTGGGCTTCAGTGATGTTCATCGGCGGCAGCCAGCGGACGACCTTCGGCCCGGCAGGGACGACGAGCAGGCCAGCATCCAGCATGGCCTTGGCCACATAGATGGAGGGGATCTTGCCCGAGGCCTTCACCGCTTCCTTGGTGGTCAGTGCGGCTTCATCCAGCTCAAAGCCGATCATCATGCCAAAGGCGCGGATGTCGGCGATGAGAGGCTGTTTCCAGGAGGCCACTTCTCCAGCGATTTTTTTGCCCAGCACGGCGGCGTGTTCCGTCAGGTTGTCGCGCAGAATCACATTCAGCGTGGCCAGCCCGGCGGCACAGGCCAAGGGGCTGCCACCAAAGGTCGTGCCGTGGGTGCCAGGGCCCAGGAGGTCGCAGAGCTTCCTCTCATCGCCTTCTGCCAGCGCGCGGTCGCGGATCCAGAAGGAGCCGAGAGGATAGCCGCTGCCGATGGACTTGGCCCAACTGATGGAGTCCGGCTGGATCTCATCACCAGGAATGATGGAGCGCCAGCCGCAGGAGTCACCGGTCCGGCCCAGGCCGCATTGCACCTCATCCAGCAGCATCAGCAGGTCATGCTGTTTGCAGAGCGCCTGCACGGTGCGCAGAAACTCGGGCGTTGCCGGGTTCACGCCGCTTTCGCCCTGCATGGGCTCAAAGAAGATGGCCACGGTCTTTTCCGTAACGGCCTTTTTCAGCGCTTCCGAATCGTTGAACGGTGCATAAACAAAACCGGGCACGATGGGGCCAAAGCCACCATGGATTTTTTCCTGGGCTGTCGCGCTCATGGCCCCAAAAGTCCGGCCATGGAAGCTGCCCGTGAAGGTGATGATTTCATAACGCGGGCTGCCATCGGCCAGCGGTTTGGTGACGCCGTATTTGCGCGCCAGCTTGATCATGCCTTCGTTCGCCTCAGCCCCGCTGTTGCTGAAGAAGCACTTGCCGGGCACCTTGACTATCTCCTCCACCAGCACGCGGGCGAGCTGGGCCTGGCCTTTGCTGCAATACCAGTTGGAAACGTGCATCAGCTTGTGTGCCTGCGCCGCGATGGCATCCGCCACCTCTGGATTCGCATGGCCCAGGGGGCATGAAGCGACACCGCTGGCGAAGTCCACATACTTTTTGCCTTCGTTGTCCCACAGGTACGGCCCTTCGCCGCGCTCCGGCCAGAGGGGGAAGCGCCCGTAGTTGGGCATCACATACTGGTCCAGCCACGCGGGTTCAAAGTCATTGATTCTGTCCATCTTCTTGATCCTAAAAAATTGCTTACGTTCGTACTGTCGTGTCATCTGCCTGTGTCTTCCCTGGGAAGATCAAAGGTGGATCTCAGTGCCGATCCCCACGTCCGTGAAGATCTCCAAAATGAGTGCGTGGGGGATGCGCCCATCGATGAGGTGCACCTTGCCCACGCCACCTCGGAGGGATTCCAGGGAGGAATCCACTTTCGGGATCATTCCTCCGCTGATAATGCCTTCTTTCTTCAGGCTTTCGATCCCCGCCGGGTCCAGGCTCGGGATCAGGGTGCTGTCGTCCTTGGGATCACGCATGACACCTCGCACATCGCTCAGGAAAATCAGTTTGGTAGCCTTCAGCCGGGTGGCCAGCGCACAGGCGGCGAGGTCGGCGTTGACATTGAGGGTCTTGCCGCTGGCCAGCTCGCGGGCCACGGGGGAGACGACGGGGACAAACTCGCCGGCCACGGCCGCCTGGATGAGGCCGAGCCTGCAGTCGTTCACTTCGCCCACCCAGCCGAGATCGCCCTTCATTTTGTCGCCCGTGAAAACCTCAGTGCCAGGCACGCCCACGGCCTTGCCACCAAAGGCGTTGATTTTGTTGACGATTTCCGGGTTGATCACGCGGGCCAGAGTCTGCTCCACGATTTTGATCGTCTCCTCATCGGTCACGCGCATGCCATTGATGAACTTGGCCTCCAGACCGCTGTCCTTCATCGCCTTGGAGATGGCCTTGCCGCCGCCATGCACGATCACCGGGTTAATGCCCACGGCTTCCAGAAAGACCACGTCCTTCAGGAAGGTGTCCACCACCGCCGGGTCTTCCATCGCGCTGCCGCCCACCTTGATCAGAAAGGTGCAGCCTCGGAAACCCTGCATGTATGGAAGGGCTTCGAGGAGGACATCGGCTTTCTGGATCTGGGTCTCGTTCATTGGCAAAGGGGGAAAGGTGGGAAGGATAGGCACCCAGGCGCAGCGTCAAGCACTTCAACGGGAAATTTCTGAAAAAAATCCGCCATGTTGCCTGAGCCGCCTCGACTCCTTTTTCGCTCGTCAGCCCTCTCAGGATCTGGTTCATTGGCCCCATGCTCTTCACCCTTGGCCTCCTTTTGCTTTGCGTACTCTGGGGCCTGCTGTGCATGCGTGTTTACACCCTCATTTCGCGGGAGAACACCTTGCAGCGTCGTCTCATCGCCATCGGTTCTGGACTGGGAGCCGGGCTCATCTATGTGGTCGGCAGCATTCTCATCTCCCTGGTAAATGCCCCTTCGACCGTGGATTTGCCGCCGCCGGTGGAAAAGGTGGAAGCGGTCAAAATCAGCCCCAAAGCGAAGTGACCCGCAAGGGTGCGCCGCACCGAATCACACGCCCAACTTCGTGTCACTCCACCCGGATGCTGAACGGGAACGTCTGGATGGTGCCCAGCCTTTTGATCTGGACGAACAGCTTGTAAAATCCAGTCTGGGGCGGGTTAAAGCTGAACCGGATCTCCGGCCCCTCATCATCACGGGGACCTTCCGGATGGACGTGCAGCAGCGTGCGGAAGTCTTCATGGATTCCTACAATGTGTGCCTGCGCTTCCATGTAAGTCTCCAGATCCGTTACCACTTGGCCCTCCGCCTCAGAGATTTTCAGGCTGGCCCGGTTGATGGCTTTGGCTCGAGGCGGGGACTCGGTTATCCAGCTCATCTGCGCGCTCAGCCCCGCTGTTTTTACAGTGAGGGCTATTTGATTCTCTGCCACTGCACCCGGAATGGCTGGAAGGGAGATCTGGTTCATCGCAAATTCCTCCCGCCCGGTTTCTTTCGGCACCGCATTGATCCACAGCCGGTAGGGCTGATTGAAGCGTGGGACAAAGGTCAGTTCCCATTCGCCAGGCTTGCCGGTGGGCTTGGGATGTTCGTGATGGTAGTCCGTCAGCGATTGGTCACAAATGATCGCATGCAGCAGCGCCCCGTGGGTCAAAAGCAGGTCTGCCTCCGTCACGGGGCGCAGGTCCTTGAGGTGCACCATTTGAAACTTCAGGCGCAGGGGCTGGCCGGGCTCCAGTTCCGTCAACGGCTCCATCTGGATATGCAGGATGGGTTTTACTGGCGGCAAAAGATGGGCAAACCGCTCCGTGGACATCAGGGCCTCGTCCGGGAACTGCGCTGCGGCCAGCTTCAGCACATCCTTCAGTTCCATCCATCTTTCCTCCAGACTCCGGACCTCTCCCTCATGGGCCAGTCGCATCATCTCATCCCTGAGGCTTTCCGCCGAACGGAGGCTGCGTTGCAGGGTCTTTTGACGGCGGCCCACCACCATGATGGCGTTTTTTTCCATGAAGCGCAGATGCACCAGGATGGCTGTCGTTTTGGCGGCAAAGGCGTCCGTCTTCCGTTCAGCCACCAGTGACTCAGCCTCATTTTGCATCAGTGAGATCTTCGTCCAGGCATCCCCCACCGTCACCACATCGGCACCGCAGACCATCACGGAGGGCCCCTCGGCAGCCGCAGTGAAAGCCAGGGCCAGCCAGCCGACTAACCAAATGTTGGAAAGATTGACGAAATAGCGCATTCCCAGGGTCAATCGTATTGACAAGACCCATCCATCACACAATCTCGTGTAAAATGCCAATGTTGAAAATAACCCTGGCCCTGAGTTTGCTCGCCGCACCCTTGTCCGCATGCAGGCTGCCGTTTGAGCCCACCCTGGAGGCCGCCAGGGCCAAGGCAGTAGCTCGTGACCTGCCTGTTTTGATGCTGTTTACCGGCTCCGACTGGAGCCTTCGCAGCGTCACCTTGGACAAGGAGCTTTTGGAAAACCAGGCCATTGAAAAGATCCTCGAGACCTCCTTCATTTTGATGATGGTGGACTTTCCACAGCGCGTGAAGCTGGTGGCCACACAACAAAGCGCCAACACCGCCCTCGCCGAAAAATTCCAGGTTTCCCATTTTCCAACCCTGATCTCTTTGCGGCCGGATGGCAGCGAGATTGGTCGCCTGGAGTTCCATTCAGCGACCGTTGATTCCATGACTAAAACCTTGAACGGCTGGATCTCCCAGGCCACGAAAACAGGGCAGGGGAACTGAGATGCGGCCATTCCTTTTCATTACCCTCGTTCTCTTCTTCTCCCTGCTACTGCATGGTGCGGAGGAGAAGCGCCAATACCTAGTCCTGGGCACCATTCGGGAACTGCATCCGGAGAGCCGGGAAATGATCATCAAACATGAGGCCATCCCGGGTTACATGGATGCCATGGTCATGCCTTTCACGGTCAAGGAAGACCGTTGGTTCAAGGAAGTCCGGCCAGGGGATGAAGTTCGCTTCAGCCTCGAAGTCACTCCCAAGGAAGATCACATCAGCAAGTTCGAGGTCCTGCGTCGGGGCCAGCCCCAGCAGCCAGATACCAAGACGAAGGTGGCCAAGATCAAGGTGGGATCCACCCTCTCCCTGGCTGGTATCCCCATGAAGGAGCAGGATGGCCGGGATTTCGATGTCTCCTCGCTTGCGGGGCGGTCTGTGGTGCTCAGTTTTTTCTTCACCCGCTGCCCATCCCCTGAAATGTGTCCGTTGCTGGTGGCAAAATTGGGAGCCCTTCAAAAAGCCCTCAAAGCCCATACAGACGAGGGGGCGCCTGCGGTTACCCTTCTTTGCATCACCATCGATCCTCTCAATGACACCCCCAAGGTGCTGAAGAGTTACTCCAAGGCTTGCCAGGCAGACCCAAAGCTCTGGAGATTCCTCACCGGTTCACTTCCAGACATTCGCAGCTTGGCCTCCCGCTGTGGGGCTGATTTTTGGGAGGACGGAGGTCTCATCAACCACACTTTACGCACTTTGGTGATTGATCCAAACGGCAAAGTCCGGCGTCTTTACACAGACAATCGCTGGACTTCCGAAGACCTTTTCGAATCGATAGTGATTCGTGAAAAACGTTAATAAAGAGCGTTTTTTAATCAACGGCTGACTTTGTAGGAATAAGGGTAGCTGCAAAGCTTCGGGGAGAAGAGCTAATGTTGCATCTTGCTTGATTTTGTTTAGAGGTAATTATTTTCAATCGGGCAATTTGAAATGTTGGATAAATGTTAACATTGAGTTTAATAAATATAGTACATAAGAAAATAATGTAATATAAAACTCTGATTTACCGGATGCTGAAGAAATCTAAATGCTAAATATATTCATAAATCGTTCAAAAACAACGAAGTAAGGTTAATTCTGTTTTGATTGTAAACTAGGGTCCTGTGCTTGCTTGGTAACATGTAATTCATATGCCTTTATTAAAATGAATAATTTTTGATTCGCATTAAAACGGATTTGATCTTCCGCTCTTCCTACACAATGATTCCGCATGGCTCACATGCAAATACCAGACGTGAACAGGAAGACCGATTCACTCGTTGAGTTGATTGGCAAAGCTGGGGTTCGATTTTGGGTCCTTTTTCTAATGGCGACAGTTATGCTGTTGCCGTCAAACCTCGAAGCTTCCCATTATCGTGGTGGTGCTGCTTCCTACACCATCAACGCGAGTGGTTTGGTAACGGTGACTGTCTACACGGGATGGGGCAGTTTCGTGGATACCCCATTTTTCCAAGTCTACAGAGGAACAGGGGCAACAGGTAGTTCCCTGGGGTCGATGACCCAGGCGACAGCGGTCAATCCTTTCTCGACTGGTACAGAATTTGGCGGCGCGGCCTACACCATTCGCAAAGACACCTTTACCTTCAATCTGAATGGCCAGGCTGCTGGCTTCTATTACGCTTGGTGGAGCAGCAATAACTGGGTGAGTGGCATCAACAACGTGCCCGAGAGCACCTGGTCGCTGGAACTGAAGATTGCCTACACGCCAGGACAGGCGAGTGCGGGCCCGACCATGATTCCAGCCACCATTGACCTTATTGGCCGCGGTTTTCCCTACACTCAGAACCTGAACAGCCAGGACCCGGACGGCACACCCGTGACCTATCAGAATCTGGTGGGCAATGCCTACCCCGATTACGCGCCCACCAGCCTCATGCCGGGCATCAGCGTCAGTGCTTCAGGTACCGTTGGTATTCCTGGCAGCAATACGGCCACTATGGCTCTCGGACGTTGGGGTTACAAAATTCGTGTGACGGACGGCTCCGGCGGCACCGCCATTCGTGATGTTCTTGTGGTCGCGGCAGATCCCACTGCAGCCAACGTCAACCTACCTCCAGTGCTAGCTTCCATTGGTCCGAAAACGGTCAACATTGGCACCCCTCTGAATTTCACGGTGAGCGGAACTGACCCGGATGCTGGGCAGACCTTGACGGTCCGTTCCTCCGCTCTGCCGGCGGGAGCCACTTTCCCACAAGCTACTGGACCCAATACCGGAGCATCTTCTTCCTTTGCTTGGACACCGACAGCCGGCCAGGAAGGCACTTATGTGGTCAACTTTGAAGTGTATGACAGCGCTTCCGTGACCCTCATTGATTCCGAGGAAGTCACTTTCACGGTTACGGGCAGCAACAACCCTCCGGTGCTCGCTGCCGTCGGCAGTAAATCGGTGGCCAATGGCGGCACTCTGACGTTCAACCTCTCGGCGAGTGATGCCGATGGCCACGCCATCACCTATCAGATGTTCAATGGACCTCCTGGAGCCACACTCAGTTCCGCTGGTGCCTTTGCCTGGACACCGACCGCAGGCCAGAACAATAGCACTTTTACAGGCGTGACTCTGCGCGCGACGGATAATGGTGTGCCTAACCTTTCGGATGATGAGGCCATCACCATCACCGTGGGGGCTGGCAACAACCAGCCAGTGACAACTGCGGTGCTGACTCACAATGTCACCGTCGGGCAAAACGTGAGCTTTTTGGTTTCTGGTTCGGATGTGGACTTGGCTCAGACTCTCACTCTTTCGGCCAATGCAGGGATTCCCTCCGGTGCCACCTTCACCACGGTTTCGGGCCTTGCGTCAGCAGGGGTCAGCAGCACTTTTTCCTGGACGCCTACCTCGGGCCAGGTTGGTGCCACCACCGTCAAATTCCTGACTCAGGATAATGGCACCCCAGTTCTGAATCGAGAGATCACGGTGACCATCAACGTCGCCGCCGCCTCTCCTGAAATCGTCCTTCGCGGCAATGGTGTCATCATTGACAGCGGTGACATGGTGCCCGCCACCACGGACCACACAAGCTTTGGTAATATGGCGGTTTCCAGCGGTTCCATCTCTAGGACTTTCACGATTGCCAATACTGGCGCAGGCACCTTGAACCTGACTGGCGCGGCCCCAAATTACGTCACGCTCAGCGGGGCCAATGCAGCAGACTTCAGCGTTACCACTCAGCCCGCCAGCACGGTGGCTGCCAGCGGCAGCACCACCTTTGTTGTCACTTTTGACCCCAGCAGCATCGGCTTCAAAAATGCGACCGTCAGCATCGCGAACAATGATTCCGATGAAAATCCCTACACCTTCGCCATCACAGGTGGTGGGGCCGATTCAGAGTTGGAAGTCTTTGGAGGCACACGCTCCGGCACAACCATCCTGGTGGCCGATGGCGCTGCCGCCACAGCCTCCGAGGGTGATGATCACATTGACTATGTCAACGTCACCTACGTCACACCGACAACTCTCAGTGTCTCGGTGCGCTGGTATCCTTCCAATTCAGGTTCTTACACCACAACGTCCGGGATTCATCTGAAGGTATTCCACTTCAATGGTTCCACCTGGAATACCTTGCAGAGCTTTAACCTGTCTCCGGGCCAGTTTTCAGTGAACACACACTCGGATTTGAATTTCACCTTCACGCTTCCTTCGGGTTCGCCGATCGGCACTCATCACCTGCGCGCCGCCATCATTGATAAGGGCGATGCGGGAGACATCATGGTCGGAAATTATGCATGTGAATCCTGCGGCACCTCCTCATCTTCAGGCCGTCATTTCGACAATGCGGATGTGTTCTTCAATGTGTTGACTGGCAGCCCTGCCAGTTCAGAAATCGCCATCACCGGCAATGGCAATGCGATTGTCGATGGCAGTGTCACGGCAGCAGTGGCCAATCACACGGATTTCGGCAATGCGGGTGTTGCTGGAAGCTCCGTGGTGCGCACCTTCACCATCGCCAACACAGGCACCTCGGCTCTTAATTTGACTGGCACGGCCCCCAACTATGTCACTCTCAGTGGCGCTACGTCAGACTTTGCAGTCACCACCCAGCCCGTCACTCCTGTGGCGGCCACGTCCGGAACTACGACCTTCAGCATCACCTTTGATCCTGCATCCGTCGGTCAGAAGACCGCTACGGTGACCCTTTTGAGTGATGACGCGGATGAGTCGCCCTACACCTTCACCATCACAGGCAACGGGCAGGCACCTTTGCCAATTCCTTCCACCCTTGGAGATGTTGTCACGGCGGGTCTAGCCCCTGGCGCGGATGGCACTTCGAACATCGGTCAGTTTGGCGTGCTGCGGCGCGGCGGCTTCCTTGCCGAAACGGGTGCCCTCGCTTTCCCAGGCTTCCTCCAGGGAGTGCCTGCCACCAGCAACTCCGGCCTTTGGAAAACCAGTGGCGGCAATCTGTTTTTGCTGGCGCGCACGGGTACCACCGTGCCTGATGTGGCAGGCGCCACCTTTGCCACCCTGCCTGAAGTGCCTTGGATCAGCGAATCTGGTCTGGTCAGCTTCCTTGCCACTATGACGGTGGGTTCGGGCGGGGTTACCACGGCCAACGACACAGGGCTGTGGAGCGAGGTCGGCGGTGGCGGCTTGCGCCTTCTTCTGCGTGAGGGGGATGCTGTCCCCGGCATGCCGGGTGTCTTGATCGGTAGCTTTGCTTCTGGCATCTATGCCACGGCCAGCACCGGGGTGAATAGCGGCCACGCCATTGTTTCCGTCACCTTCAAAGGGGCCAGCACCAAGACCGCCGCCCTTCGCGCCCAGGTCAGCGGAGCGACCACCACCATCAGTGTGGTGGCACAGGAGAGTGCGACGGCTCCCGGCACTGCCGCGGTGTATGCCAACGTGGCTGGCAGTTACACGGATCCAGGCCGCATGGATGCCCAGGGCAACTTCATTTACTCTGCGCTCACCACCACTAACAGCAAGGAAGGCATCTGGTACCAGCCTGCAGGCGGTGCCGTATCCAAGGTCTTCTACGCCGGTGAAACGGCTCCTGGCACCGGTGGTGCGACCTTTGCACGACTCCAGCGCCCGGCTTCTGGCAATAACGGCGTCGTGGCCTTCCGTGCCACTCTGAACCGGGATGGGGACAATGCGGCCAACATGCGCAACGACGGCATCTGGCGCGGTACGGCTTCGAACCCCGCCAGCTTCACCTGCATCCTCCGCCGTGGCGATGGGGCCTCAGTCGTGTCCAATCTTCCCGTTGGCAGCCTCGTCGGCAACCCTTGGGGCGGCTGGCTGAATAACAACAATCGCGGGGCTTGGAGAGCCTGGCTGGATGTCAATGGCGACGGCAATAGCGCGGCCCCAACGGATGTGAACGCCATCTTCGCCGATCTGTCCGGTACCATGCAAATGACCCTGCGCGTCGGGGATGCCGCGCCTGGCACCACGGGGGCGACCTTCAGTGGATTTGACCTGCCGGTCGTGGGTGGCAACAACCAGTATGCCATCATTGGTAACCTTGCCGGTGGGGATGCAGTCACCTCCAACAACCAAGGTCTGTGGAGAAGCGCCCCGAACGGGGGGGCTCTGAGCCTGGTCTTCCGCAAGGGGGCCACAGTGGTGACCACTGAAGGTGCCAAGGTGGTGACGAAGATTGACCTTCCTGGTTCTGGCCAGACCGATCGTCGCTGGGAACAGCCCGTCATGGATGCCGCTGGCCGCATGGTACTTTATGTCACCTTTGGCGATGGCAGCACCAGCCAGGTGCTCATCCCGTAATTGCTTTACATGAAAAAGGCGCGGCCTTCGCAGGTCGCGCCTTTTTTGTGGCTGGGCCGGATTCTCGAAAAGGGAACCAGAGCAGTCCTGTGTCGCTTACATCACCACGGTGCCATCCAGCCTCTTGGTGAAGCGGTGCAGCACGCCGCCATCCAGGCCCCGATGGGAGATGGTGAGGGCATCCGGCTGAATTTGCAGATGGGTGAAGCCGTTGATGTCCTTTCCATAAGGCATCTTGCGGGTCTCATTGGTCAGCTTGCGGATGCGGGCACCACCGCCGCCGGACAGAACAAAGGAGGTGAACTTGCCCTCCAATTCCAAGTGCTGCAGGTCATGGTCGTGGCCGCAAAGGTAGGCGTGCACTTTGTGCTCCTGAAATAGGTCCCCCCATTGTTCGATGAGCGGCTGGGTATCTTTGTGGCTGCCATTCGAGTACAGCGGGTGGTGGCCGACGACCACAGTAAAAGGGGCGCGTGGCTTGGCCAGTTCCGACTTCAGCCACTCCAATTGCCGGGCTTCTTCGTCAGAGCTCATGTGTGTCTTGGGCGCACCCGTCTTCTTGTTTTTACCGCCACTGATTTTCGGGAAATTCGTGTCGAGGGCCAGGAAGGTGACCAAGGGTTTCGCGCCGCCCAGGTCCACGCGGTACCACTTCTCCGGCATGTGCCAGCGCACGCCCGGCTTCTTGGCATAGGCCAGTTGTACCTGTTCGCCGTCGGGATTGTCGTGGTAATCATGATTGCCCAGGACTGCCCACTGTGGGCCTGGGAAAAGGCTGGCCGGGTACATGTCCTCGATCTCTTCCTTCCAGCGTTTGGCCTCCACGGTGAAGCCTCCCTCGGTGGGGCCATAGACATTGTCGCCGATGAACCACAGCCCAGCGGGCTTGATCTTTTCCTTGCCCACAAAAGCTTGCATGGCCTGGGCCACGTTCTTCTGGTCCTGGCCGCCTGTGCCAAAGTCACCGATGGCCAGCAGATGCAGGGCCTCCTGCGCCACTTCCGCCTGGGCCTGCGTGCGCAGGTTCAGGGACAGGGCGGCACTGGAGCAGAAAAGGGTTTTGAGGGCGCGGCGGCGGTTCATGGGATCCATGCAGGGAACATGAACGTGCGTGTTTTGCACGACATATCACCCGGATTTCACCCTCCCTCCTTCTGAGGAAGCATTGGACAGGCCCCGCCCCGTGGGGCAATTTGGCCTCTTGTCCCACAACGTTTTTTTGCCCCGTCCTTTTCCGATGACCCTCGCTGCTCTCCGTTCGCTCACACTCGGTTCTCTGGCCCTTCTGCTGGCCTCCTGCGTGTCCCCCACCGGCCCGCAGGGACAGACTCAGTATCTGGAGGCCTTTGCCCCGACTTCGGTCCCTCATTCAGCCCTCTACAATCAGGACATGGACTCCTATTGGGATGGTGATGGCATGACGGGCGCGCCCAGCATTGTGATCGATCTCAGTGACCAAAAGGCTTATTTCTACAAGGGAAGTTCCTTGGCGGGCGTCTCGGCCCTTTCCACCGGGGATGAGAAGCATGCCACCACACAGGGTCGTTTCAAAATCACTCAAAAGGACCAGTGGCATAAGTCCAACCTCTATGGCGACTTTGTGGATGGTGCTGGCAATGTCGTGGTGGCCAACGTGGACGTGACCAAGGACAAGGCACCTCCAGGCACCCGTTTCGAAGGCTCCAAGATGCACCATTTCATGCGTTTTGTCGGCGGCATCGGCATGCATGAAGGCTTCCTTCCTGGCTATCCAGCCTCCCACGGCTGTGTGCGCATGCCTCCCCACATGGCGGCCATCTTTTATAACAATGTCACCCAGGGCACCCCGGTGACCGTGCGCCCCTGAGCCGAACTGCCGATTTTACTGCCATGCCTCCTGCAGAACTGCCGCTCGAAGTCAGTGTGGATGATACCAGCTACCTGCTGAACCGCCCAGACAGCCCCCGGCCCCGCCTGGTGGACTGCCGTGAAGAGGACGAGTGGCAGATCTGCCGCATCGAAGGCGCAGAACTGGTGCCGCTTTCCCAATTCGGGGAGCTGGCCCCTCAGCGTTTCTCGGATACGGCGGAGCACATCATCATTTATTGCCACCATGGCATGCGCAGTCAGCGTGCCGCCGGGTGGCTGCGGCAGCGTGGATTCCCGCAGGCGCAGTCCATGCGCGGTGGCATCGATGCCTGGGCTGATCTGGTGCAGCCTGAAATGGCCCGTTATTGATCCTGAAACCTTTTCTTTGTCTGGATTTGAAACCTGAACTCCCTTCTGTCTCCGTCGGCTTCAAAGAATGGGCCTACGTCTGCGATTCCCTCGTCCAGGGCGTGCAATCCCTCATCCTGCGCAAAGGCGGCATCCATGAAGGGCGTGGCGGCTTTGAGTGGAAGCATCGCCAGTTTTTCCTTTTTCCCACCTGGTTTCACACTCAGTCAGAGCGGCTCACTTGGTCGCCCGAAGGAGCCACCTCCTTTCCTCCAGAAGAGGATCGCACCAGTGTGGATGTCGATGGTTTTGCCACGCTGGAGCAGGTGTGGAAAGTCACCGACTGGGCCCAGATGGAAGCCATCGCCCCCCTGCACATTTGGAAGGAAGAGATCGTCAAAGAACGCTTCGTGTATGACGATGAAAGCTGCCTCCACGTCGCCCTGGTGCGTGCGTACAAGCTGCCGGAGCGTTGGTCCTTCCCTTATTCGAAAAGCTACGGCGGCTGCCGTTCCTGGGTGAACCTCCCGGCAGAAGGGCTTGAACTCGCTGCCCGGTCGCTGCCTGCCATGTCTGATGCGGCGTGGGAAGAATCAGCCGCCAAGCTGCGTGCCGTCCTGGGCGAATAATAGCACGAAGCACCGAAGTGAACGAAGCAAGAGTCCTTTCACCGGCTCCTGCTTTGACGTTCTTTGTTAGGCTGCCAGTTCTTCGCGTTTCTGCCACCGCTGCTCATGCTGGGTGGCGCGCAGAAAAAAATCGTCGGCCTCCTGAGTGCTTTGGGTGGGATCCAGTGGCAATCGCATGGTGAGCTCTAGCCCCTGCGGCTCCAGTCGTTTTGCTTCGATGCTGCCCCCATGCAGGTGCAGGGTCACATAACAGGCCATCATGTTCACCCCAAAGTCATCCGGCTTGCGGCTGCGGGTAAAGAAGGGGTCAAAGAGGTTCGCCGCACGGTCCTGGGCACCCCAGCCACCATTGTCGGTTAGGATCATCACCGCCTGCTCCTGGCCGGTGGCGTCTTTTTCCATGCGTGCCCGCACGACGACCCGGTCGCCCGGATGCAGGTGGGTGATCTCTTCGATAAACAGCAGCCGCCAGAGCTGGCGGAAGCGCTCCTCATGCACCAGCAGTGGTGGCAGGGCAGGGGAGATATCGAACTCAACTCGGATGTTTTTCTCCTGAAAATGGCCCAGGTAAGTGCCTAAAATGTTTTCCAGAAGCATCGGCAGATGCACGGTGTCATTGCGGCTGAGCTTTCTTGCATGGGATGCATGGGCCAGATGATTCAGCAGGGTCTGGATGCGCTCGATCTGGGCCTGAGCCTGGTGTTGGGTCTCCACCCAGAAATTCGGGTCGCGTGGAGGCCGAGCGTCGATTTCCTCCATCAGCTTCATCGGGGCTAGGTCAATGAAGGCCCGCACCACGGTGAGTGCATTGCGCAGGTGGTGGTTCAGCCCCTCAGCCATGATGCCCATGCCAGCCACTCGGTCCGCCATCAGGGTCGTGCGGATGTGCTCGGCATTCTGGGTCAGCAGGCCCTCCCGCTCTTGCAGGGTGTGATAATATTCCATTCCCTGGCGCAGCACGGTGGCCAGTTGTTCTGGATCCAGAGGCTTGTGCAGGTAGCGGTAGGCACGGCCCTCATTCACCGCTTTTACAGCGGTCTGGTAGTCGGTAAAGGCGGTGACTAAAATGCGGACCAGATTGGGGTGCAACCGCCGGGCGCGGTCCATCAGTTCCACCCCGCTTTCGCCGGGCATTCTCTGGTCCGTCAGCAGCAAGCCTATCTGGGTGCCGTAGGACTCCAGGATGCGGAAGCCTTCAGCCGCGTTGTTCGCGGTGTGAATGACGAACTCGTCTTCAAACATCTGTCTGAAGTAGTGGAGGGCTTTTTCCTCATCATCCACGTAGAGTACGTGATATGGAGCTAGGGCGGGCGAATTCATGCGGCAGCGGGGGCAGCGGCGGGTTTAAAACGGAGTGTAAATTCAGTGTGGCTACCGAGCTCGCTGGTGGCCGTGATGGAGCCGTTCATGCCCTGCATCATCCGGTAGCAGAGGCTCAGCCCCAGGCCCATGCCCTGGCCGACTTCCTTGGTGGTGAAAAAGGGATCGAAAATACGCTGGAGGTGATCTTCGGGTATGCCGCTGCCATTGTCCCTCACGTGCAGCAGCAGGTCCTCGCCTTCGCGGGTGGTGTGGATGGAAAGCTCGGGGGTAGGATGTGCTTGAATGGCGTCCAGACTATTTTGGATCAGGTTGATCAGGATCTGGATGATGTGATTTTCATCGCCCAGCGCAGTCAGGTCGGTTGGAACATCGCAGTGCATCACCGCCTGTGCATCGCCGATCTGCTTGGCCATCAGCCGGTTGGCCTTGGCCACGGCCTGCTGCAGATTGATGGGGGAAGAGCCTTTGTTTTCTGGATGGGCAAAGGTGCGCAGATCTGAAACAATCGAGGCCACGCGGTCCACACCTTCACCGATATCCGTTAAGATCTGGCCCATAGACTCCACCGTCTCGGGCGGCAGGTTGCGGGTCTTCTTTTTCAGGACAAAAAGGGCTGACTTGACGAAGTTGAGAGGGTTGTTGATCTCATGCACGATGCCGGCGCTGAGCCGTCCGATTGAGGCCAGCTTCTCGCTCTGGTTCAACTGGGCCTCGGTTTCGCGCAGGCGCTGCAACGTGGCTGAAAGCTCCTCATTGCGGCGGGTCAGTTCTTCCCGCTGCGCCTCTACCTTGCAACGGTTCACAAATTCACGCAGACGGATGGCGTGATGCTGGCGGCTGCCGCAGTAGAGAATCACGCAGGTCAGCAGGATGAAGAGCGTGTTGTTGATGAACAGGCCGATGGAGCTCAGGTTCCCGTCATACTTGAGATTAGGTATGGTGGCGGCAAAATAAAACAGCAGCACCAGTGCCACCGTGATGCCGATCTCGCGGAAGGTCCAGTGGAAGACAAAGGAGGTGCCCACCAGGCAGAGCATCAGCCCCGCATAGTAACTGGAACCGCCATCACCCGAAAAATAGATCATCAGGCAGATGGCCATGGCTGGCAGCAAGGGCAGGATCACGGGATAAACGCGGTGATAATGGGCTGCCCAGGGACGGTCCAACGCCAGCAGCAGCGGAATGCACATTGCTGAACAGAGGATGCGCAGCAACACAAACTCCCAAAAATGAGAGGGGTAGGCCAGCCAATCCAGCACGGCGCAAAAAGGCACGAGCACCATGACAAACCACGCGCCGAGCCGGGCGTTTCGCATGTTCAAGTCCTGGAGCTCTCCTTCAAAACGAGCAGACTTTTCTGCTGCAGCCAGGATTTCTGGGTCCAGAGGTGGTGATACTCTAGGCGTCACCACCACCTGTCTCGCTGCTGCGGGGAAATGCAGCGGAGCCGTGTTTGGCGAACTTTGGGTTAGAGCAGTCACAATTTGTATAATTTTTGTAAATTATACTGAATTGAGAAAACGTGGCAACTCTTTCTTTTAGACCTCTTTAAAACTCTTAAAGCTCAATCATACCCCTGCAAGACAAGCTGATCCTGGAGCTAACGAAGATCTGTTAGGCGCCTATAAAGCTAGCGACGAATATGTAAGAAATAATTCACGCCTTCAGGTTCCCAATGAATCTGGACTTGGTCCGGAGAGGCTCCCGCGCGGGCTGCCAAGGCGGTAAGGGTTTCTCGGCTGCGGTGAATGAGCTGCCAGTGACCCAGCAACTCCATGTAGTCGCGGCTCGGATTGAAGTCGGAAAAATTCCCTACCACGACCTCGCCGCCGGGCTTCGTTACGGCCATCATGGCCTTCAGCACATGCACAAACAGACGGTCGCTGAGGTAATCAAAGAGTCCTGCCGACCAGGTGAGATCGTAGCCTCGGGTGGGGACGAAGCGCAGCACATTGCGATGGTGAAAGTGAAGCTGGGACTCCCAGGGAGAGCACAGATTTTGGGCGTACGCGATCGCATGGGCATCCATGTCCACACAGTCCATGTGCACGGCAGCCTCCGGGTGGTTGAGGAAAAACTCTCGCACATCTCGCGCTGGACCACTGGCGACATTCAGCACGGCCAGGGGTCCACGCCCTGAGTGAGCCGCCAAGTGGGTCTCCATGAGATCCTGAAAGTAGGCTTTGCGGTTTCTCACTGCTACCGGGGCGGCCTGACTGTGGAAATAAAGATCCCATAGCCGCAGGCTGGCATCGGTGTGAGTGCGGCGGGTGTAAATATGGTCAATGATTTCGAAATCGCCGCTGTAGCCATACTTTCGTTCCAGGGCCTCTGCCTGCATCGTCCCTGGTAGATGGATGCGGGTGATCTCGCGGATGTATTCGGACACTTCTTCCTGGCTCACGCTGCCCCCGCGCACCGAGTCGCCCAAATGACGCACGGCCCGGTTCAGCACGCTATACTCCTGAGGCTGCGGCCCGCCTTTGCTCAAAAAATCGTGCAGCAGGTCGTCGAAGGAGTTTAGCAGATGCGAATCGCGCCGATGAAGCACCGGAGACTCGGCGGTGAGAATGGAGTAGGGCGGTGGCATCTCGGGATTATTTTAAAATATCGGGGCCACTTGGTAATAAGTGGATCCGTTTTGTTAAAATAACCGAGATGTTAGGTCAGGCAAAATGCGAAATGTGTCGTTTGGGCAACTTTGTTTCTGAAAATTCAGTTTCATTCTGGTGAATCCGAAAGGTGGAGTAATTTCGAATCCAAAAATGCATAGGTCGTGCAAATTTGAGCCGCTTATCACCTTGGATTCTCCAAAAGCGCCGTGGAAGAGCAGCCTTTTTGATGGTTGGTTATGTCATAGCCTGGCTTTTCGGACCCTTTTTTGCTGTTAAGTTCCAGGTGCTTCCTGCTCTATGTCTCCCGAATTTCTTTTTCAGGCGGTTGTCTATCTCATCGCGGCTGTCGTGGCGGTGCCCATCGCCAAGCGGCTGGGGCTGGGTTCCGTCCTGGGGTATCTACTGGCAGGGATTGTCATCGGCCCTTCTTTGCTAGGCCTTGTGGGCGAGGTGGAGGATGTGCAGCACTTCGCCGAATTCGGGGTGGTCATGATGCTTTTTGTCGTGGGACTGGAACTGCGACCCAGTCTACTGTGGCGGTTGCGGGGGCCTATTTTAGGCACAGGAAGTGCCCAGGTGCTGGCCACGGCAGCGGTGGTGGCGGGTGTGGCCGCTTTGTGTGGGCAGGCCTGGCCTGTGGCGGTAACCGTCGGTCTGATATTGACCATGTCCTCGACGGCCATTGTCATCCAGTCGTTGGCGGAGAGGAAGCTGCTGAATACCCGGGGTGGCCAGGCCTGCTTTTCGGTGCTGCTATTTCAGGACATTGCCGTCATCCCCATTCTCGCGGCGCTGCCTTGGCTGGCGAAGGTCCATGGTGGCTCAAATGCCGGGGATCACAGCCACGGGCATGAGTCTGCGCTGGCACATCTACCCCAGTGGGCGCAGACCCTGTGCACCATCGGGGCGGTGGTGGCAGTCGTCGTCGTGGCGCATTACTTCCTGCGCTACGTGTTCCGTTACGTTGCCGCCTCCAAGCTGCGCGAAATGTTCACCATCGTCGCCCTGCTGGTGGTGGCGGGCGTGGCCTGGCTGATGCAACTGGTGGGACTCTCAGCCGCTCTGGGCACCTTCATCGCTGGGGTGGTTTTGGCGGAAAGTGAGTACCGTCATCAGTTGGAGGCGGATGTGGAGCCCTTCAAAGGGCTACTTCTGGGGCTGTTCTTCATGGCTGTGGGGGCCGGGCTAAATCTCGGCCTGGTGGTGGCCCAGCCCGGGATGATTGCGCTGCTCGTTTTCGGGCTCATCGCGGTGAAGTTTTTCGTGCTGCTGGCCCTAGGGGGTGTGTTCCAGCTTGGCTGGGGCGCCTCCTTCATCTTCTCCTGTGCTTTGGCGCAGGGGGGCGAGTTCTGTTTTGTCTTGTTGGGGACTGCGGGAGGTCTGGGGCTGGTGGGACCGGAGCTGGCAGGTCCGCTGAATGCAGCGGTGGCCATCAGCATGGCGCTGACTCCGCTGATGCTCATTGCCAATGATCGTCTCATCCAGCCGCGCTTTGCCTCGACGACTCCCAAGCGCGAGCACGATGTGGTGGAAAGCCATGACCACCCGGTCATCCTCGCGGGCTTCGGCCGTTTTGGCCACATCATCGGCCGATTGCTCCAGTCGAATGGTTTTGGGGTCACCGTTTTGGACAATGACCCGGATCAGGTGGAAATGCTGGGCCGCTTTGGCCTGAAATCTTTTTATGGCGATGCCTCCCGGGCCGATCTCCTGGCGGCCGCCGGAGCAGAGAAGGCCAAGCTCTTTGTTTGTGCGGTGGATGATGAGGCGAAGTCCCTGGAGATCGTGGACCTCGTGCGTCATGAGTTCCCCCACCTGCGCATCCTGGCCCGCGCCACCAGCCGCAACCATGCCTATGAACTGATCAAACGCGGTATCACCGACTATCGTCGCGATCTGTTGGGCAGTTCCTTGGACCTCAGCGTGGATATTCTACGAGCGCTGGGCTACCGCGCCCACCGGGCCGTGCGTGCAGTGGAACTCTTCCGCTGCTACGATGAAGAAAGCGTGCGCGAACTGGCCAAACACTACGGGGGCGACCAGGCAACTTACATCTCCATGGCCCGCCAGCATTTGGAAAACCTGGAGTCTGTGTTTCGCCAGGACCTCAAACGCCAGCACCTGGATGCCGAAGATGCCTGGGACATCGCCGGGCCGCCTAAGGAGCGTTGATCGCCAGTTCCGCCCCCTCATGGGCCAGCAGCCAGCGTTTGCGGTCCAGCCCGCCCGCATAACCCGTTAGGCTGCCGTCCTGCCCGATCACCCGATGGCAAGGAATGATGATGGACAGTGGATTCCGCCCCACGGCAGCACCTACGGCCCGGACGGCAGCGGGGGACTCCACATGACGCGCCAGTTGTCCATAGGTCCAGGTTTGGCCTGCGGGGATCTCCTGCAGCGCTTGCCACACTTTTTGTTGGAAGTCGGTGCCGGTCACCAGATCCAGCGGCAGGGAAAAGCGCAGGTCTTTGCCCATGAAGTAGCGGGCGAGGGCCATCAGGACGGCATCAAAGCGGGCACCTTCATCATCCCGTACCCACGTGTCGGTATCGCGTGGCCAGTGGCGCTGGCCTTCCAGATAAAGGCCGCACAGACCCGCCTCTGAGGCGACGAGAGTGATCCCGCCGATGGGGGAGGAGGTCTGGGTGTAATAGAGAGTCGGTTTCATGGGGTGAGACTTTTCCAAAGGGCCGCGGCTGCATAAGCGCGCCAAGGCCGCCAGTCCAGCGAGCGGAGCTCGGCCTGTTTGGTGGGGATTAAGATGCCTTCGCCGATGGCTTTGCGCAGCCCCAGATCCGCAGCGGGAAAGGCATCCGGGAAACGCAGGGCGCGCATGGCGATGTAGTGGGCCGTCCAGGGGCCGATGCCTGGCAGCTCGACGAGCTTGGCTACAGCGCTTTCGTGATCCAGACCGGGTGGGAACTCCAGTCCACCCTCCAGGGCAAACTGGGCCAGGTGCTTCAGCGTCTCCGCCCGTGCTCTTACTAGGCCCATATGGCACAGGTCCTCCACCGTCAGGGCCTGCATAGCCTCGGCGGTGATGGCATGGCGGTGAAGCTGGGGAAAGGGTGTCTCCATCTCATTGCCGATCCGGGCTGCGAGCCTGCCTGAAAGGGTAGTCGCCGCCGCAACTGTGATCTGCTGTCCCAGCACGGCCCGCACCGCCAGTTCGAAGGTGTCCCAGGCACCTCCCACGCGGAGGCCCGGGAATTGTGTGATAACCGCTGCCAACAACGGATCTGCTCCCAGTACGCTGCCAATCGCATCGGGCCGGGCATCAAGATCGAACATACGACGCACACGGTTTTGCACGGCCCCCAGGTGCCGCATCAGGGAGGGGGAGACTTCCACCAGGAGCACAGCCTCCTTCTCATGCGGCCAGACTCGCAGCCAGCCGGTGGCTTTGCCCAAAGTCACTGTGCGGCGATATTCCACCCCGCAGATTTCCTCCACACCCGGTACCAGACGGCTGCGGAAATAGTCCATCAGCGCAGTCCAGGCCAGCGGGGCACGATAGGCTAGTCGCAGACGCAGGCCTTCACTCACGGGACTGCCTTTGCGACGGCAGGCACTCGGGGCTAGCTGGTAGCGCTCCTGAAACAGCGCATTAAAATTGCGTAGGCTGCGGAAGCCGGACGCCAGGGCAATTTCACTCACGGGTTGGCCTGTCTCCTGGAGCAGTTGCTTGGCCAGCAGCAGGCGTTGTGTTTGGATGACCTGCACCGGGGTCACCCCAAACTCGCTGCCCAGAATCCGCTGTACTTGGCGGGAGCTCAGGCCAAGATCTGCCTCCAGATCTCCCAGTCGTGTGCCTTCCACCGCGCGTTCCTGCAGCCGAGTCAAAACAGCTTCTGCGAGCGAGGTGCCGCGACACCCGGGGGCCAGTTCCGGGCGGCAGCGGAGGCAGGGGCGAAACCCCGCCGCCTCCGCCGCACTCGCCGTGGGGTAAAATGCGCAGGACTTTGCCGCTGGTGTCCGCGCCGGGCACACCGGGCGGCAATAAATCCCCGTGGATTTCACTCCAGTAAAAAACACGCCGTCAAAGCGCGCATCGCGTGCCTGGAGGGCTGTGTAGCAGGTGTCGTCCGTGAGTGTCATGCACCGATCATGCCGCAAAGTTTACCGTCACGCTCGCCGTTTTCGGACATGGCAGTAGACTCTCTTGAGAATGTTGGATGCGTGAAAGGTACTGCTTTTATAGTTAGGTTGTCATGAGTGGAAACGCTCGTAATTACTGTTTCCATGCATCCGATGGATGATCACTTCACAGGGATGGACTGGGAGTGTCCCAGGGCGTTGCTGTTTGAATTGCGCTGGTAATTGTCACCCACCTTGGGTTTCGGAGCCTGGCTCTGTTGCAAGGCTTGAGCATCGCGTTTGTTGGCCAGTGCTAGGGGCTCCTGTTCCACTGGGTGAGTCTTGACCAGGTTCTGCACCTCGTTTTTGAAGCCGTCATTGGCCTGTTTTACAGCATCGGTGTGTTTGCGGTCAAACATTTGACGGAGTGTTCCGGGGCGTTGGCCGATTTTCGAATCACCATCGGCGACAGAGTTCTTGGCCAGCTCCTCCAGCTTGTTGAGGAGCGATTGTTCGGCCAGGTTTTTTTTGACATCGCTGGTCACTTTTGGATGGGTGGTCTTGGCCGCAGCATCTGCGTAGAGGGAGCGGGTGACCTCGTTTTGCAGTCCGCGATTGTCCTTGAATTCGGGCGCATTTTTCAGTGTGTCGGCCATCATTTTCGCCACCTCTTTTTTTCGTTCGTCAGAGATGGATGGATTATTGGCAAAAGCGCGGTCCACCGCTCGGTTTGCCAGCGTTTGGGCAGCGGTCTCCCGCTGGGTTGCCTCAAAGCCTGGATCGGTGTTGTCCTGTACCAGAAACAGTACGTCGGGGGTATTATCATTTCTCGCCGCCCGGTTGAGCGAGGAGGGGCCGCCTCCCAGACCTATGTTGGCAGCGGGACCTGAGGCGACCACAGGCAGACTGTAGGGGCCCCAGTCATAGTCGGCGGCATCAAAGCTGGTCGTCTGCCCTTCGTGCCGCACCCCTGCCGTATTGGTGTAGAGCCGGTCATTCTGGGTGTCATACATGAAGTCGCGGCCTTCGGCGTGGCCCACGTGTGTGATCGCATCCTTGGAATCCAGGCTGGCTAAATGATCAAAGATCTGGCCGGGAGTGTTTTTGTCTTTATTTCCGTTCAATCTCGCCTGGCCCTCATCGCCTGCCACCGTCACCAACTGCAAGCTGCCAGGCGAGCGCGAGGCCAGATTGTCTTGAATGGCCTTTTGAAGGTCGGCCGGCGCCATCTTTTCTGCATTCGGAACGCCGAGAAATTTGCCAATGGCTGGGTTGGCGTTCTGCATGTCCCCCGGTTCGGTGACATGCATGATGAGCGCTTTACCTGGAGGAGATGATTTGTCCACCAGCACAGCGGCGGTGCAGGTGGACATACCTGCCGTTCCCACCACCGGAGTTTGGCCCAGATCCGCAATGCCGATCTGACATTCAGACACTCCCAGTACCTTGTCAGGTTGCGGCAGGTCCGTCGCATCCGCCACGGTGGCGGGCGTAATCTTTACATCAGGATTGGCCTTCATTCTTTGAAAATGAAGGCCGAATCCTAGAATGCAACCTCATCAATGTTTCACGGAGCAGCCGGTGCCGACGCTCTGGAAGAAATCCTCACCTTTGTCATCCACTAGGATGAAGGCGGGGAAGTCCTGGACTTCAATTTTCCAGATGGCCTCCATGCCGAGTTCGGCGAATTCGACGACCTCGACTTTTTTGATGTTTTCCTTGGCTAGGATAGCTGCCGGACCACCGATGCTGCCGAGGTAGAAACCGCCGTGTTTTTTACAGGCGTCCGTGACCTGGTGGCCACGGTTGCCCTTGGCGATCATGATCATGCTGCCGCCGTGACTTTGGAAGAGATCCACATAGCTGTCCATACGACCGGCGGTGGTGGGGCCAAAACTGCCGCTGGGCATGCCCGCAGGGGTCTTGGCCGGGCCTGCGTAATACACCGGATGGGCCTTGAAATAATCGGGCAGTTCACCTCCCTCATCCAGGCGCTCCTTCAGCTTGGCATGGGCGATGTCGCGGGCGACGACAATCGGGCCATTGAGCAAAAGGCGGGTGGTGACAGGGTGCTTGCTCAGCTCCGCACGGATGGCTTCCATCGGTTGGTTGAGATCAATGCGGACGGCGTTGGTGTCTTTGCGATGGCGCAGTTCTTCGGGAATGTATTGCAGCGGGTTGGTCTCCAGCTTCTCGATGAAGACACCGTCGCGGGTGATCTTGCCTTTGGCCTGGCGGTCGGCAGAGCAGGAGACGCCGATGCCGATGGGCAGGGAGGCCCCGTGGCGCGGTAGGCGGATCACACGCACATCGAGCGCGAAGTATTTCCCACCAAACTGGGCACCGATGCCGCAAGTGCGTGCAGCCTCCAGCATCTGGGCTTCCAGTTCCAGATCGCGGAAGGCGCGGCCATGCTCATTGCCGGTGGTGGGCAGGTTGTCGTAATACTTGGTGGAGGCCAGCTTCACATGCTTCATCGTGGCCTCGGCCGAGGTCCCGCCGATAACAAAGCTGAGGTGATAGGGCGGGCAGGCGGCGGTGCCCAGAGACAGCATTTTGTCGGTGAGGAACTTGACGATGCTTTTGGGATTCAGCACGGCGCGGGTTTCCTGGTAAAGGAAGGACTTGTTCGCGGAGCCGCCGCCTTTGGAGATGAACAGGAATTTGTACGCCTCGCCATCGGTGGCATAGAGATCGAACTGGGCAGGCAGGTTGGTGCCGGTGTTCTTCTCATTGAACATGTCCAGCGCTGCATTCTGGGAGTAGCGCAGGTTGTTCTCTGTGTAGGCCTCATACACACCCTTGGAAAGAGCCGCCTCATCGCTGCTTCCCGTCCACACCTGCTGGCCTTTTTTGCCCATGATGATGGCGGTGCCGGTGTCCTGGCAGAAAGGCAGCAGGCCAGCGGAAGAGACATCGGCATTTTTCAGCAGCGTCAGCGCCACCATGCGGTCGTTCTCGCTGGCTTCTGGATCATCCAGGATGGCCGCCACCTGCTTTAGGTGCTTGGGCCGGAGGAAGAAATTGATGTCATGAAACGCCTGGTTGGCTAGCAGCGTCAGAGCCTGCGGATCCACGCAGAGGACTTCTTTGCCCGCGAAGGTCTGGACGCTGATATGGTCCTGGGTCAGCAGCCGGTATTCCGTATCGTCCTGACCGAGTTCAAAGAGTTCCTGATAGTGAAATGGGGGCGTTGGCATGGGGTGGGGCGCTACTTTGAAAAGCATACGCGCGTGGGCAACGGGGAATCCACGCCGATTCCGCCCGCGCGCCACCTTGGCCACCCCACCTAACGTCCGGGCTTCATCACATCCTGAAAGGGAGACGTCACACCCATGGTGCTGAGGATGAATTCATCCGTGCGGAAGGGGCTGGCCGGCAGGCCTTCGGCATTGATCAGATTCGCCCCCACTGGCCAGGCGGCCCAGGCGTAACGGACACCCACAGGCGCAGGTACTTGGGGGCTTGAGACGATGACTTCATTGCCTTCGATTTTGGCCTCGGCCCACACCCATTTTTGATCCGCCCCGGCGATTTGAAAATGCTTCAGCGCAGCACCATCCCGTGCCTTGAGACCTCCTCCGGTGTAGTCGAACTGGAGGCGAACCTGGCTGCCTTCGATGACGCTGTTTTTGTAAAGGGGACCGCTGGGGACGGTGCTGGTTTTGCCATAGTCCTTCGCCAGGGCCCAGAGGGCGAGGCGGCGACCCACCTCCTGTTTATTTTTTGGGTGAATGTCCTTTTCCTCGCCGATGTCGTTGGTTACGGCGAGGCCTGTTTTGGGCAGAGTGATGGCGGTCAAATATTGGGCTTCCTGCAACTCGGCCCAGGTATCGGCCACACCTGCATCGGGGCTGACGGGCTGGCTGTTTCCAAAGCTGGCAAGCTGGACGATGTAAAAACTAAATTCATCGTTCCAACGGGTGCGCCAATCATTGATCATGTTGGGCAAAAGTTCCTGATACTGGAAGGCGCGCTTTTGGTTAGACTCGCCTTGATACCAGATGGCACCCTGGAGGGTATAGGGGATCAGCGGAGCCACCATGGCATTAAAAAGAGTGGCGGGGTAGTGCGGCGTTTTGGCTGGATCATCCGAGGGCCGTGGGGCTGCCGGGAGATCTTTTTTCTGGGAGTCCGGCAGCTTTGCATTTTCCGCCTGGATGACCTTCACCTTTTCCTTCCACACCAGTTTGGCTTCTTCAAACTTTTTGGCTTCTGCGGTGGCGTCATAGGTCTGGCGGATGCCGTTCCAGTCGCTGATGAGCTGGGCTGCGCAGGGGCGTTCCTCCAAGGATTCACGGCTGGTCCAGGCCTCGATGCGGGTGCCACCCCAGGAGGTGTTGATCAGCCCCACGGGCACTTTGAGCACCTGGTGAAGATGACGACCGAAGAAGTAAGCCACGGCGGAAAACTGCCCGGTATGGGCTGGGCTGGCCTCTTTCCAGGCCCCCTTCACATCCGTGGCGGGTTCCATGGCGGTGGCACGTTCTACATTGAACATGCGGATCTGGGGGAAGTTCGCTGCGGCGATTTCCTGCTCTGCATTGGCGGACTGTGAAACCGTCCACTGCATGTTGGACTGGCCGGAGCAGATCCACACCTCGCCTACCAGAATGTTTTTCAAGGTGAGCGCATTTTTGCCTTTGACGGTCAGTTCCGCCGGAGTGGCGTTGGCAGGGAGCGAATCGAGTGTGACGCGCCATTGGCCGTCCAGATCGGCCTGGGTCACCTTGGTCTGGCCAGCGAAGCTGACTGCCACATTTTCATCTGCATCTGCCTTGCCCCATACGGCCACGGGCTTCCCTTGTTGCAGCACGAGACCATCGGTGAAGAGAGCCGGAAGGGTGACATCCGCGAAGGCAGGCAGGCTGTTGAGGATAAAAAGGGGAACAAGAAGACGCTTCATGGCAGGGAGACAGACGAAGTAAACGCACACCGAAGGTGATACGTAACAACGGACTTTTGTCCCGCACAAGAGCGGACGCACGATACGCACCTCCGCTACCAGGTCTTCATTCCCAGGTGAGCGGCGTGCCCACTGGCAGCAGGCGAACAGCACGGGCGATGTCCCAATTCGTCATGCGAAAGCCGCCCACGCTTTCCTGCCGGTTCATGTAACCGGGGATGCTGGTGCCGTGCAGCCCATAGGGCAGGGGCGTGGTCTCGCTGCTTTTCGCCAGATGGATCCAGATGGGGCCGACGGGATTGTTGGGGCCCGGCGGCAGGACCAGGGGAGGATTGACCGGGGCGGCGGGATCGCCTGATGTCACAAGACATGGGCGGGCGATGGCCTCGAGGATTTTCCAGCTACCTTTGCCTCGCAGACCTGGCCGGGCGACGGAGACGGGGAGATTGGCGATAAGCTTGCCGCTGCGGCGGATTTCCAGGCGGGAATTGCTGATGATGGTGGCAGTGACCGGAGCCGCTGGATCAGCCGTGGGTTGCAGGGGTTCCTTGAGCGCGTTTTCGATCTCAAAGGGCAGCACGTTTGGCACAAAAAACAGGGCCCCAGGCTGCACCGGGGTGTTCAGTCCCGAATTGATGCGGCGCAAAAAGGATTCCGAGCAGTGGTAGCGCTCGGCCACGAATTCCCAGACGCTGCGGTAGGGTAGGAAAGGTGGTGCAGTGAGATCTTCAAAAGTGAGGGGCGGCTCAGGCGGGGGTGGCGCGGACTTGCGTGATTTCCGCACTGGTACAGGCGGGGCCAATGGCTGCGGGGTGATCCAGCGCAGGTCCTCCTCCTTCAGTTGATACTCGGCGTAGGCACCGCCCATCTCGCGCAGGACGGCAGCAGGCTGGCCCATTTCGGAATTCAGTTCGCCTGGATGTGCCATTTCGTAGGAGCGCAGTGCGGCATCATAAAGCGGCCCATCTGTTCCATCGATGGGCCCGGCGGAGAACGCTTGCCGATCCAAATAGGCCTGCATGAGAACGATGCGGGCCACACTGGCGGCGGGGGAGGGCAGGGGGCGCTTGATCAGCAGCTTGGTTTCAGGAGGTGCCTCTTTTGGGGCCTTGGGCGGGGATTTCGGCGCAACCTTTGTTTTGGGGACGGGGGCAGGCTCCGGTGGCGGTGCCATGGCCTGGATGTCTGCCAGACTGGGAATGCGTAGCACCTGGCCCACCACGATGACGTCGCGTTTCATCTGGTTGAAGGCTTTAATCTGATCAATCGTCACCCCATGCTGACGGGCGATGACGTAAAGCGAATCCCCTTTGGCCACGGTATATTCCAAGGTGGCTTGCGGGGGGCCTTGAGGGAGAGTCGCTTTCTTGGGTGCATCCGTTCCCGGGCTTCCTGGCACGGTCTCTGGCTCAGGGGCTGGCGGCAGAGCCACGCCCCAGACGGAGGGATCGGAAGCTTCCGGCAGCCAACGCCATTGCACGGCTTTTTCCAGTCCAGGTTCCACTCGTGGTAAGGGTGGCTTGACTGCGGGTGGCGGGGTGGTTTGAGCATGGCCAGCCAGGCTGAGCAGGCAACTCAGTGGAAGAACAGCCAGCCGGCAGGCGCGGGTGGCATCGAACAGGGAGGATTTCGCAGCCATAAAAAGATCAAAGCCTTAATCGTGCGGAGCACAAGCAATGGTTTGGTGCGTGTGCAAAGCTTTCGTTTTAAATCAAAGGCCGATGCTGCCTGCGAGGACGTTTCAGGCAAAGGATCGCGAGGCCGAGCATGAGGAAAAGCAGCCGACTGGGCTCTAGCACAAGAGTGATGGGGAGAACACCGCCATTGGCCATGGGGCCCACATTCCAAAGTAGAACCGACGCGCTGACATCGGGCAGGTCTAGGTTGCCTTCATTACCCAGGTGGTTCTTGCTGGTGCGGTTGTTTTCACCCAACTGGAAGCCCGTGGATTTTGAGATCTCCGTCCTAGTTCAGTGTGGCTGCTTTGATTGCGAGGGAAATAAAAATAGGGGCAAAAAGTCGAAACCACAAATCACCGTGAAATGGGGTGAGGAGAACAATGGAAACCGCTTCCTAGACCAGCATCTGCCCCAAATCTGGAGATTTCAGTTTGAAGCAGAAAATCTTTAGAAATTGATTTTGGATTGGGATTCTCGTTTCGAAGAGAGCACAAAGCAGCAATTCCAAAATAAGTCTCAGTTTTCATGGCCCGGAGTGTGTCATCCGAAGAGAATGGAGTCATACATTTTCAGATCAATGAATTTTAGTTGTTTAAATTAATCATGGTTAAGAATTAGGCTTATTAAATGGGGCTTTTCTTGTCAGGTGATTGAATCCTCCATGAAGATGATTGTCTTCGTGATTTTCGAAAATTTATGCAAAAAGCTTAGGTATTTGTGGGGGTTTTTTATCAACCGTGTAGTTTATAAGGTTGTTTCAGGAGGGTAAATAATTATGTTTCGGTAAAACACAATTCGGGTAAAGGCTAACCCTCCAAAAGGTCGGTCTTTTCGGCTTCGAATAAATAAACCCTTTTTTTGATAGAATAGGAATAACCTTTGTGTTTCACTCGCGGCTTAATTCCCGAAAATTCGGATTATTCCGACCCCAACCAACCACCATGTCCAAGTCGAGCCCCAGCCTCCAGTGGATGCGCCGTCATTTAAAGACGCCGCTGACCACCCTCATGCTCAGCACCTTCAGCATCTGGAGCGTTCAGCTCCAGGGGGCTGATTTGAATTGGGTAGGAGGACCCGGCAACTGGGATACCACTTCCCTACAATGGAGTGGCGCGGCCTGGAATAATTCCACTTTGGACACGGGTGTCTTCAGTGGTCCTTCGGGTACAGTCTCCTTGCTGGAGGCAATTTCGGCCGGGGGACTTCGCTTCACTTCCAGTGGCTACACCCTCAGTGGCAACACACTGACTTTGGCTCCGGCCACAGGTCTAAATTCTCCCGTTATTCAGGTCGGCACACGTGGCACTTTTGGGGATCGCGCCACGATTGCTTCTCTACTGACTGGGACCAAAGGTTTCACGAAATCAGGAAATGGGACCCTGGTTTTGACCAACAATGGCAATACGATCAGCGGGGACATTTCGATCGAAGCGGGGAATTTGGTGGTGACGAATGCTGGGCAGCTGGGAACGGGCACGACGGCCATTTCGGTGACCGGCATCGCGAATACGGGCAACCCTGGTTTCTCTGGTGGCTCTTTGATTCTTGCAGGCCCCGGCACGGGACCTGGTATCACCCTCAACCGGGAAGTCTCCGTGGCAGGTCGTGGACCTGGTGCGGCAAACGCCAGCGCAGCGCTCATCAGCGTGGGTAACAACACACTGGCAGGCGGGCTTACCCTGTCTTCAGGTGCGACAGAAAGTCGTGTTCTTGCCACGCACGGCATCACCAATGTGACGGGCGGGGTGTATCTGGGCGGTGGTAACGGCAACGTTTTTTACGGCAATGGAAATTGGATTATTAGCGGACAGGTGACGGGGCTTGATACGGCAGGGGATCGTTTCGTGAAGTCGGGGAACATCATTGGAACGACGCTCTGGTTGCAAAACAATAGCAACAACTATGCCCAGACGTTGAGAATCGACGGTGGCACGGTGCGTGTGGGTGATAATGGGGCTCTGGGCATCAATCCAACCTCACAGTCTGTGGACATCAACAATGGCACTTTGGAGGTGCGCACGGACACGCCAGCGAGCTTCTTGACACGAAATGTCTTTGTTCGTGACAACACCACGGGTGGTATTTTTGTGGGCCGTGGCATGAACAGTTCTTCGCTGCTGATCAACCAGATGGTCACTTTTGGTGATCTGCGGATGTTCCATACCAACACCAACCTGAACGTCTCTGGCCGCAATGGTTATGGGATTTCCTTCACAGGTGTCAATAACCTGATCGGCGCTGGAGGTAGCAACAATGCCAGCATCAACAACAACTCCAATGGCATGCTGCTTCTGGATGCCAATCTTTGGAATCAAACTGATGGCACCGCGCGCACTCTGTCCATCGGTGGTAACGGCGATACAACGGTCACTGGCAGCATTTTGGCACCCGTGGCGACTTTGCACAACTTTACCAAAAACGGCACTGGTACATTGGTGATCGGCGGCAATGCCAGCAGCTACAAGGGGGTGACGGCCGTCACCGCAGGCACCCTTTCCATCAATGATGTCGGGGCTGTTGCACAGACCAGCCAGATCAATCTGGGCAATGCCACGACCTCACCTGCGGCGCTGACCTACACGGGTGCGACGGCGACGCTTGATCGTACCATTCTGCTTAACACCACCACGGCTCCCATTTACATCAATTCCAATGGGACAGGTGCATTGACTCTGACGGGAACGATCCTTAACACGGTCAACGGTGCCCACACGCTGGTCCTTGGCGGTAGCGGTACGGCGGACAATACGGTGAATACCGTCATCCCAATCAATACGACTCCAGCATCTGTCACCAGCCTGCAGAAAATCGGCCAGGGCACCTGGGTGCTAAATCCGACCGCAAACAACACCTTTACTGGCTCCACCACCATTTCGGGAGGCACGCTCAAGCTTCAAGAGGCAGCGGGTAATTTCGACATTCTCCCTGATGCAGCGGCAGTGATTTTCAATGTGGATCTTTTTAATCAGGCTGCGGGCGGCACGTTGACCTACAATGGCGCGGCAGGCCTAGCCAGCACCGAAACAGTGGGGGCCCTGACTCTGACCGCAGGTGCTGGCACTTTGCGGATCAACCCAGGTGCAGGCGGCACGGCAGCACTCACCTTTGCGAGCCTTGCCACTCCTTCAGTGGGCTCCGGGCTTAACATTGTCCCGGGTACCGGGACTGTCTCAATCGGTGGTCTTGCGACGACATCGGCAACCACTCTTCCTGGCAACGGCCGCATTTACATCAATGGTGCAGATTTTGCGCGGTCCAACAGCGGTGTCCTCGTCACTCCAGTTTATGGCGTCGATGATGGGTTCATTCTTACAGGTTCCGAGCTTGCTCCGACCTCTCATAACTTGGTCACGACCGAAACCAACACGGCTGCAGTAACCATCAGCTCCCTCAAAATTTCCGGCAGTCAAAATGTCAATCAAAGCGGTCTCCTCACCATCAATGTGGGCGGCAATACGTCGGGCGGCATTCTGCAGACGGGCGGGTCCAGTTCCATCAATGGCACGGGTGTGACTACCGCAGGCACGGGTGATCTTGTTGTGCGTGTGGACGCCTCCGGTGACACACTCAATCTTGTAGCGCCAATCACCGCCACCACCACGGGTGGCCTGACGAAAAACGGTCTCGGTACCCTGATTTTGAGTGGTGCTAATGCGCAGACGGGAACCGTCACTGTGAATGAAGGGACGCTTCAAATGGCTGCAGGTGGTCTGCTCGGTGCGACCAATATTGGTCTGACTGTCCGTCAGGGTGCTACCTTCGACCTGAATGGTATCAATGTAGGAACTGTCGGCTCGGGCAACAATTCGGTGAACGTTCTGAATGGTGCAGGCACCATTACCAACAATGGCGGTGTGGCAGCCTCCCTTCGAGTGGGCAACAACAACGGTTCAGGTTACTTCACCGGTATCATTCAGGACGGCTCCGCTCCTCTCAGCCTGATCAAGACTGGCTCGGGCACCCTTTCGCTCACTGGAGCCAACACTTTCAGCGGCCCTCTGGTGCTGCTTGGTGGTACTTTGGCGGTCACTTCCCTTTCAAACATTGGTGCTGCCAGCGCAATCGGCCTGGGTGATGCCAGCAATGATGTGAGCAACGCAGCAAGTCTGGTCTTCAATGGCGGCACTCTTCAATACACGGGTGCCACGGGAACTATCTACCAGACCACCCAGACGCCTAGCGTCAGCACGAATCGCCTGTTCACCTTGGCTGGCAATGCCACGATCGACTCCTCTGGCAGCTACGGTGCACCTAACCTTTCAAGGAACGCCAACAGCGCCACTTTGATCTTTAACAACACGGCCCCTGTGGCTTTCAGTGGAACAGGCACCCGCACCTTGACCCTTCAGGGCGATTCGACGGGTGACAACCAGATCAACCTCCGTCTGATCAACAACCCCGCCGCTGGTGAAGCACTGAGCGTGACCAAGACGGGCGGCGGAATGTGGATTTTGGGTAACAATACCAACAGTTATTCTGGCACCACCACCATCTCCGGCGGTGCATTGCGCGGCCAGGATACGCTCTCCCTGCCGACAGCCAGCAATCTGTTTCTGAATGGCGGCGTTTTTGAAACCACGGGCACTTTCAATCGCCCTCTCGGCACAGGTGCTGGCCAGTTCCGTTTTGTGGCCAATGGCAACGGTGGTTTTTCCGCAGGCGAGCTTCCCCTGGTGGTTGATTGGTCCGGCCTGGGAACTCCAAATTGGGGCTCGACCACGAACTTCATTCGTGCTGGCGTGCTGGTTCTGAATTCTTCCACTTCTTTGGCGGATGTCGAGGTTCGCGGCAATTTCGAGTTGGGTGCAGGCACCGCCAAAGCTCTCAGCCTTACCACCACGGCTGGCAGTGCCACGGTGAACCTCGCCTCTGGAAACACGGATGGCCTCACTATTGGTCAGATCATCACGGGCAATGCTAACATTCCGGCTGGTTCCTACATCACCGCCATCAACAGTTCCACCCAGTTCACCATTAGCACCACCACTGGAGTGCTCGCGGGAACAGGTGTTGCTTCCAATTCGGCTGGCAACGGCTGGCGTGAAGTTCAGGTCAACGACAACGGCACCACCAATCTCGATTTCGCGACGATCTCTGGCGTCCTTAGTGGCACGGGCGGTTTGAGCAAAATCGGCGGTGGCACTCTTATTTTGGGTAACGCCAACACCTACAGCGGCAATACCGCCATTCGTCAGGAAAGTGTTTTCGCCACCTCTATCGGGGCTGCTGGCGTGACTTCCTCCAGCTTCGGCACGAATGTGGGTGGTGGTATCATTGAGTTGGGCAACCCGGCCAACGCTACCACGGCCAACCTGATGTATGTGGGCCCAGGTGAAACGACCACCCGCCAGATCAACATTGTTGGGACCACTGGCACTCGCCGCATTGATTCCAGCGGCAGCGGCGCTCTGATCCTGACCAATCTGGTGAACACCACGGCTGGCTCCGTCAATACGGTCGGTGGCAACAAGACCCTGGAATTGCAGGGCACCAACACGGATGCTAACAAGGTCACTTCGATCCTGGCAGATAACGGCGGCTCACTCCGCATTCTTAAAGGCGGCGGCGGTGTCTGGATTCTGGATGCCAACAACACCTACACGGGTGGTACCCGCGTGGATGGCGGTCTTCTCGGCATTGCCAGCAATGCGTCCCTCGGTACAGCCGGACCTACGGGCCTGACTTCGCAGGCTGTGTCAAACGTTGCGACCGTCAATTTGGCCACGGGAAATACCAGCGGCTTGGTTGTTGGCATGAACGTCAACGGCCCTGGTATCACCTACGGTGATACGATCGCCACCATTCCGAACGGAAGCTCATTCACCCTTTCTGCATCGCGTACGATCCCAGCCGGTGGTGAACTGGTCTTTGGTGGCCTTTTGATCTCAAATGCAGGCATTTTCTCCACCAATGCGGGTGGACTGACGCTCAGCCAGCCGGTGATCCTCAATAACAACACCTCTTCGACCTTTGCTGGCACCGCGCCGATCACCATCAATGCCAACATCTACAAGGCCACGGGTACCAGCGATGTTCCAGGACTCAGCAACAACCTCGAAAACGGCTCTGTCCTGACCATCAACGGTGACTTCGTCAATTTTGATCAGACGGCAGGCACACGTACCGTCAACATTCGCGGTTATGGATCCACCGTCTGGAACGGCGTCATCCGCAACTCGGCCACGGCCAGTGTTCTCACTGCCTGGAACATCGCCCTGGCTCCAGATGCCACCTTTACGATGGCAGGCGGCACGCCTAACACGTATTCAGGCCCTACCACACTCTCAAACGGCATTCTTGCCCTGAACAAAGTTGGGGCGCTTGGCACTGGCACTTTCGCCTTCAATGGAGGCACCCTTACCACCGGATTCTCTGGAGGCTTGGTTGGAGTCAACAAGATCACTAACGCCATTCAGATCAACGGATCGCCTCCGCGCGTTGCTGGCACGAACTCCATTGAATTTGGTGGATCTGTCGCACTCAACGCCAGCCGTAACCTTCAAAACGACCTGACGGGGCCTGCCGAGTTGATCATTTCTGGTGGCATTACCAACAGTGCAGCCTCCACCTTTACTCTCTATGGCTCCGGGAACACGCTCATCAACAGCGCATACGCTGCGGGAACTGGCGTCAGTGGTTTGCAGATGTCGGGTACCGGCAATTTGACCCTTACCGGAACCAATCTGGCCACGGGCGTTCTGACAGCAAGCCGCGGCAACATCATCCTTTCAGGAACCAGCGGTGGCACTTGGAATGCAGGTATCGTCACCCTCAATGCAGGCGGTACTTTGACTCTGGACAACTCAGCCGGTGAAAATGCTGCTGGCCGTCTTTTCGATACGGCTGCCAATCTCTTCACCGTCAATGGTGGTACGCTCAATTTCATCGGTGATGCCAACGGCACTTCCGAAACGACCGGCATTTTGACGGTCAATAACGTGCAGTCCTGGATCAATATGTCCGGTTCAGGCCCGAATACGCTAACCTTCGCTTCGGTGAACTTTGCCAACAGCGGTTCCTCTTTGGATCTCACTGGGACCCCAAACCTGGGCAGCACCAACAAGCTCATCTTCACAACAGCCCCAACGCTGATTCCGGCAACGACTGGCATTGCTCCACGCATTTTTGTCGGGGGTGATTTTGCCACTTATGGTGCCAATGGTGTTGTGCCATTCACCGCCTACAACAATGGCAACAACCTGAACACGGCGGCTGCCACGGATACGCTGAATGTGACGACTAGCATCAGCACCACGGCCAACCGCACGCTGAACGCCCTCAAAATTAACGGAACGGGCCTCACTCTGGGCGGTGCTACACTGAACCGCCTCACGCTGACTTCGGGGGGCCTCTTGAACACAGGTGGGAATAACACCCTGAGCATTCCTGAAATCGCATTTGGCACCGGAACGGGCTTCATTCAGGTGAATACAGGCACGACCCTCGAAGTGAACAGCTCGCTGACTGGAACTGCTAACTGGGCCAAGGCTCTCGACGGCACTCTTCAGCTCAACACTCCAAGTTTCATCTCCGGTACTCAGAACCTGCTGAATGGCACCCTGAAACTCAATGCTGGCCTCAATACTTTGTTCCCGAACCAGCTCCTGCAGATGAACATCGGCACGACGCTGGATCTCAATGGCAATACCCAGTATTTTGCCCAGCTTAGCGGCCCAGGCTCCCTTCCTGGCACAGGCGGCAGCATCATCAGCAGCACAGGCACCGGCACGCTTGTGACCAACATGAATGGTGGTAGCACCTCATTCGCCGGCCAGATCATGGGCAACATTAATTTTGCCCGGACAGGTGGCAATACGCTGACCCTGGAAATGCCTCAGACTTACACCGGTCCGACTTTGCTGATGGGCGGCACCACGACTCTCCGTGATGATGCGACGATCCTGAACACCTCAGCGGTGGACATCAACTACGCGACTTTGTTCCTCGCGAACAACGACAACATCCAAACTTCCATCAACAACCGGCTTTCCGATACGGCTCCGATCACCCTTCGTAGCGGTAACCTGACCTATACTGGACGTCTTAGCACCGCAGCCACTGAAACGGTCGGCACCATCACTCTGGCGCAGGGAGCCAACACCCTTTCTGCTAACACGGGTCTTGGTACCATCACTTCGGCGGACCTCACGGTTGCCGGGCTGGTGCGCAATCCTGGCACCACCTTGAACTTCACTGGCTCTCAGTTGGGCCAGCAGGGCAACAATGCCCGCATCATGTTTACCAATCCGCTGACAACCGTGGGTAGCGGAGCCTTGGGCGCATGGGCCATTGTCAACAGCACCGACTATGCGGCTTACAACACTGGCCGTGGTGTGGGCATTGTGGGCCAGGGTGGCTTTACGGGTTATGACGCAACTTTCGGCAGCGGCAATCTCACTGAAATTCCCGCGACTTACCTCGTCAATACGACATTGGCAGGCAACACTTCCACGGGTCTCCTCAAGATCGCTGGTAATGCTTCTAATAATATCTTCTTCACCGGCGGATCGGATGTGCTCAACCTCGAGTTTGGCGGCCTCCTGCGCAGCAACAACGCTTTTGATACAAGCATCGGCACCCTTTCCACCCGCGGTATCCTGACCGCTGGCGGGACGGAAACGAGCGGCGTTCGTGAATTGGTGATTTTCAATAATGCCACAGGCAACCCGAGCTACACGGGTGGTACCATCAATCCAAACACCACTGTGGTCACTGTCGGCACGACCTTGGGTCTCCGCCCTGGCATGGTCATCACCAATTCCAACTTCCCGGCTGGAACCACGATTGTCTCCATTGATGCGATCAACCAAATCACGGTGAGCCAGCCAAGCACGAACGTGGCTCAGCAGACCAGTCAAACTCTCACAGTCGGCACCATTCCTCTGGGGGCGACGACGGTCAATTCGCAGGTTGTCACCATGTCTTCCACCGTGGGGCTTGCCTCTGGCATGACGATTAGCGGGACAAACATCCCGACTGGTACTTACATTGTCTCTGTGGACAGCCCAACTCAGGTCACTGTCAGCCGTCCAGCCACAGCAACAGGTTCGACGATCACTTTCACGGCAGGTATCAGCAATCTGATTGTGAATTCGGTCATTGCAGACAATGGCTTGGGCAACTCGGTCAGCCTGGTTAAGTCCGGTGGCGGCATCATGAACCTCTCCGCCAACAACACCTACACGGGTGGCACTGTGGTGAGCCAGGGCACGATCAATCTTATTGGCAATGGCGTGGTTATTCCTGCTGGCGGCGTCACCCTGACAGGTGCGGCCATGGTGATGAACACCAATGCGGGTCAGATTGCAGCGAGCAATGCGGTGACACTGAATGGCAGTTCCACCCTCACCCTTTTCGGCAACAACACGCTGGACAGCCTTAACTTCAATAACAATGGCGGTGCAAGCAACCCAACTGTTACCACCAACGGAATCCTGACGTTGTCGAATGCGACACCGATCACCGTGACCTCCAGCAACCCATTGACGGTGCCGACGATTGCTGGCTTCCTCGATATCGGCACGGGTGCCAAAACGATCAACACTCCTGAGATCCAGGTTTTTGGCAACACGGTTACTCGTATCTCCCCGACGCTTAATATCTCGGCAGCTATCCTCAGCCCAGGAGTCACGCTGAATAAAACGGGCAACGGTGTTCTTCAGGTCTCCGGACAGAGCATCTTCACGGGTGGCCTCAATCTGAATGCCGGTGGCATCCTCATCAGCGGCAACAGCACGCCAACCTACGGCGGCACGGGCATCACCAGCGGTCCTTTGGGCAGCGGTACTCTCACGGCAGCAGCAGGCACCACCATCCTTGTGGATGGCAGCCGCAGCATTGGTAACGACGTTACCTTTGGTGGCACACCACTCTTCGACAGCACGGCCAATACAGCCTGGACACTGAACTTGAATGGTGACATCAACGGCCTCGCCAATGGCACGGCCAATGTGCAGATCAACAATCCTCTGCTCACCGTCGCATTGCTTGGCAATATCCCGAACATTGGTTCCATCACCTCCTTTAACAAGACAGGTCTGGGCACGCTGATTTTCAATGCGACCGGCTACACGGGCGACTTCAATGCAGCCGCCCTTGGCAATCAGGCCGCCGTTTCCCTCCTCCATGATGGCAATGTGCCGAACATCGGCAATTCTACTGTCGAGTCCATCTCTCTCGGCAATGTCGTGTTTAATCCTGGCATTGTTGGCACGATCACAGTCGGTCGCGCAGGTGCCAACGGTCCTTTCGTCAACGCAGCCAACAAGATCCTTGTTCCAGCCAGCGTCAGCAATGTGGGCAATGGCCTCAGTGTGGTGAACAACAACGGCTACGGGCTGGCCGTAACGGCTGGTGCTACCATGAGTGGCACCCCAGTTTACACGGTGACTAATGCCACAGCTTCTAACGTGACCCAGGGTCTTTATCTCAATGGCGTGATGAGCGGTAGCGGCTTTGTCAAGACAGGTGCCGGAACGATTGTCCTGGGCAATGCTGGCAACAACTTTACTGGTAACGTCAACATCAACCAGGGCGTGGTCTCTGTTGATAGTGATAGCCACCTTGGCAACGCCTCTAATCTGGTCCTGCTGAACCCTCAGGTCGGCACGGCAACTTTACGCTTCACCAATGATGTCACGACATCCCGCATCATTCAGCTTTCGAACACAGCCAACCTTCGTGCCATTGAAGTCACCAGCGGCAAAACACTGGAACTGAACAGCGCCTTTGATCTGAATGCTGGCGCAGGGGCAGCCGCTGGCCTCATCAAGGCCGACCGAGGCACTCTGGTTCTGAATACTGCCAACACTGGCTGGAGCGGGCCTTTGACCATCGCTGGCGGTGCCGTGAAGACCAATCTTGCGACGACTCTCGGCAGCGGGACGATCTCGATCATCAACATGGGATCCGCCCTGCAGCTCCAGGGGGGCATCACGGTGCCCAACCCGATCACCATTGACACAACCGTCACGGCTGCAAGTACGGGATCGAGCCAGACTTTCACGGGGATCAACAGCGGTGGAGCCATCCAGGCTCTCACAGGTGCCAACGTCATCTCCAACAACATCACGGTCGTGGCTGCTCCAACGGCGGATAACGTCGGCCGCAACTTTGGTTTTGGTGCGGACAGCGGGGCTTCGCTGGCCCTGAACGGGAACATTTCCTTTACCCACGCCAGTGGTGGCAGCAACCGCAACGTCATTGTGTATATGGGCGGGGCAGGTAACATCAGCTTTGGCGGCACCCTTGACAACACCAACACCGCACTCGGCAATTCCTTCGTCTTCAAAACTGGCAGCGGCAGCCTGACGCTCACCAATGCCAACTCCATGCCAGACAGCGAGGTTCGCATTTATCGCGGCAACCTCATTTTGAATGGAGCTGGCAGCTTTGGCACCAGCGGCTTGCAGGCCCAGGTATATCAAAACGGCACTCTGACACTGGATAACACGGTGACCAACACGGCCAACCGCTTCGGCAGCAACCGAGCCGTTCAACTCCTGGGAGGCACGCTGAATGCCTTGCCAAACGCCTCTGGTTCCAGCCACGTATCCACGGGTCTCCTTCAGATCAATTCGGGAGCCAGCACGATCAATATGGGAGCGGGTGGCAATCAGACCATCACTTTTGCCTCCCTGACCCAGAGTGGCGGTGCGACCCTGAATCTCACCGGCACCTTTGGCACGGCCACGAACAGACTCACCTTTACCACCGCTCCTGGCCTTTCCCCTGCGACGACAGGCCTGCTGGCCCGTGTCCTCACCAACAACAATGAATTCGCCACCTATGGGGCGAATGGCGTGACGACCTTCACAGGTTATGCAGCGGCCACGAACATTCTGAGCGTGGGTGCGACACAGACCTTCCGCGCGACTCCTGCCACGGCGAATTCGCTCACTGGTAACCAGATTCTGAACGCACTGACTCTGAATACGGGCGTGGGCAGCCTCAATGTCGGCGGATTGGCCGGGTTGAATCCGACCACTCTGACGATCACCAGCGGCGGTATTCTCGTCAACGGCACCGGCACCAATGCGACCCTCTCGGTCCCTGTCGTCGCCTTGGCAGGTGCAGAGGGCATTGTCCATGTGGGTTCAGGTATCACGCTTGATGTCTCCAGCGGCATCAGCGGCACTGGTGGCCTCACCAAGTCCCTGAATGGGGTGCTGAACTTCAACCAGCAGCAGTATTACAGCGGCACCACCACGGTGAACGCCGGTACATTGAATCTGAATCCAGGCACGACCAATACTCTGTTCTTCAACAACACGCTCACGGTGAATACAGGTGCGACAGTGGATCTGAAGAATGGCGTTCAGTTCATCGGCAGCCTCAGCAGTGCCGGTGGTGGTGGCAACACGGACCTCAGCGGCGGCACGGTGACCAACAGCGGTGCGGAGGCCACATTGGTGACCAACAGCAACTCCAGTTTCAACGGTCAGATCACCGGAAGCATCTACCTGAACAAGACGGGAACAAACACCCTCAACCTCCAGGAGGCCAATACTTACACAGGTGCCACTCTCATCAATGGCGGCACCCTCAGTGTTTCCGACAAAGGCACCCTCGCCAACACGACGGCCATCACCGTCAGCCGTGGTAGCTTGACTCTGAGCAATGGCAACCTCTACAGCCTAACGAACCGCATCAATGATGCAGCCCCGATCACCCTCATGGGCGGGAACATCACCCTGAATGGCCGTGGCCAGAGCGATGCCTCTGAAACCCTGGGCAACCTTACCTTGGTAGATGGTAACAACAGCATCTTCACCAATTTGGCTGGCGGTGCTATCAACACCAACCGGCTGGACTTCGGCACCTTCAACCGCGCCCTGACCTCGACGGCTACATTGCGCTTCAATGCCCTGGGTGGCATGGGAGTCATTGGATCGGCTAACCGCATTTTCTTCAGCGGTGGAGTCCCTCTTACCAACAACCTCATCGGACCTTGGGCTATCGTGGACCGCGAATACGCAACCTACGATGCCACTTATGGCGTGAGCGCCCTCGGTCAGGCTGGAATGGCTAACTATGATGGCAGTGGTCTGAATACCAGCCCGCTTCCTACGGACAACGTTCGCTTCTCCACAAGTGGTACCACCGTGCTGGCCAACGACACCACTCTGGGAACCCTGAACTTTGCTTCTCAGAACGCCGCCACCGTGGTCAACCTCAATGGCAAGACCCTGACTGTTCGCGGCGGCGGTATTCTCTTTGCCCAGCAGACGGACAACGTGGATTTCTCCATCACCAACGGTACTCTCACCAGCGGTGTTCTGAATTCGCCTAGCGACCTTTACCTCGTGCAGGCCAACTACGGCGGCACCAACCGCACGGTCACCATCGGTGCGACCATCGCCGACAATGGCACGGGTGCGCTTCGCCTCATCAAGGCTTCCGGGCAGAATGATGGTGTGATGTTCCTCACCGGAACCAACACCTACACGGGCGGCACCGTGGTGAATTCGGGCACACTTACCGTGGGTGCCACAGGTACCCTCGGCCTCGGCGGCATCACTGTGAACCAGGGCACCTTCACTCAGCAGGCAGGCGGCGTCATTCCTTCCCAGGTGCTGACCATGACTGGTGGTTCCGTCGCTACTCTCGCAGGGGCAAATTCTCTGAGCGGCCTCAATTTCGTCAGCAATGGCGGGTCTGGCCCGCTCCTGAATCCTACTGGCACCCTGACACTCACTGGTGGTATCACCTCCACCCCGACTGCGGCTGGTGTCATCTCTACGGTCAGTAACGGTATCATTGACCTTAACAGCAATGCGAACTTCTCGGTCAATGTGGCCGCAACGGTGGTCAATGGCAAGGATGTCGCTCCATGGCAGTCTGGCTTGACTATCAACTCTGTCATTCAGAACGGTGGCATTGTGAAGTCTGGCGCTGGTGTGCTTCAACTGGGTGGCCAGAGCACCTTTGCAGGTGGCGTGAATGTCACCGCTGGTGGCCTCATCATCGGTGCCAGCAGCACTCCTAGTGGTATTGGCGACAGCATCATTACGGGTCCTCTCGGGACGGGCTCCGTCACGATGGCTGCGGGGACAACTCTCCTGGGCAGCACGGCTGTGACAGTTTCGAATAATTTCACGTTCCTGGGCGACACCGTCTTCAATGGTGTGAACAACATCACTCTCAACGGTATCACCACGCTGCCTTCCGTCTGGAATGCTGTTGTGACTGCACCGCAGACGACAGTTACCATCGCTGATGCTTCTCCTTCCGTCTTCACGGACATCATCAACAAGTCCGGCCTCGGTATCCTTGTGGTGGGTAACTACGCTGGTACCATCCAGGCTGCTGGCGGTCTGGTCTTTACAGGTGACGGCAATGGGCTTGGCACACTTGAGTCCCTTCCTCTGGGTGGAAACCTCACCCTCACTGGTGATACGGCGATCACGGTGAACCGTTCCGGTTCCGCCCCCAATGCGCGTAACAAAACTCTGCAGCGCACTAGCCTGACCATTCCTGGAAACATCCTGAGTGTCTCCAATCAGAACGGTTATGGTCTTGAGTTCACCGGTGGCACGACCATGACGGGTCCGGCCCACTTTGCTGTCGGTGTGGCCACGGGTTCCAATGTGGTCCAAGGCCTCATCCTTTCGGGGCCTGTGGACGATGGAGCTTCCACTTTCGGGCTTATCAAGTCCGGCCCTGGCACCCTGGTGCTGAATGGAGTCAATACATTCGGTGGTGTGGGGCAGACCATTGATATCCTCAATGGTGTCCTCTCCGTCAATTCCGATGCTGCCCTCGGCAATGCGGGGAACTCTGTGACCCTGAATGTTGATTTGGCCTCGGGAGTTGGCTTCCGCTCCACGGGCACCTTCAGCACTGCACGCACCTTCAATCTGAACCAAACGAACAACGTATTCGAGGTCACTGCCGGTAATGTTTTCACGGTGACCAGTCCCTTCTCCTTCTCGGCAGCCACCAATCTGCTGCACAAGTATGACAATGGCGTGATGGAAATCGCAGCCGACAACTCTGGCTGGAACGGACCTGCCCTGGGAGCCCCGGCTACGCTGGGTACCGCAGGTGCTATCGGCGGGCTTAACATCCACGCAGGTGCGGTGAGGCTCAGCCACAACAACGCGGCTGGCACGGGTGCCATTGTGATCGCTCCCAACTCAAGTGCTTTGGGGGTTGCACTCCAGCTCGCAAACAATGTCACCATCAGCAATCCCCTCACCACGCAGGGCATTGGCAATCAGTTGATCGGTGGTCTGAATTTTGGTGGTCACCTTCAGAGCGTTTCTGGCAACAATACTTATGCAGGGCCGATCACCATGCCTTGGGATACAGCCGTCGGTGCAGATGCAGGTTCCACCCTGAACATCACAGGCGGTATTACGAATACCTTGGCTAACCACCAATTGTGGTTCACCGGAGCAGGCGACATTAACCTCAGTGGCACGGCCCTGGCTGCGAATACAACCGCCACTGGATTCTTTGCGATCCAGAAGTTCGGCACAGGCACGCTGACCATTGGCAATGCCAACACGGTGGGCATTTCAGACGCCACAGGTTTCCGCGTCAATGCTGGCACTGTCCTCTTCAACGGCACGGGCACCTGGACCGGAGCGTTTAGCAGCACAAGCACCAACTATTCGCTGCTGCCACGCAGCACCCTGACAGTCGACAACACAGCGAACAACATCAGCAACCGCCTGGGAACCAGCCGTCTCATCAACTTCACAGGTGGTAACTTCAACCTCATTGGCAACAGCGCTGCCACCACGACGGAAAGCTTCGGTTCACCGACCTTCAACCGCGGTTACTCCGTCATCACAGTGACAGCCGGTGCAGGTGGTGGAGCAAACCTTGTGTTCTCCGGCCAGGCCAACAACCCAGGAACGGCCCAGAATTCGGGCACGGCACCTTCAGGCGCTTCCGTCCTCTTCCGTGGTTCTAATCTCGGCGCGACAGCAGCCAATGGGGTGGCCACCATCGCCTCCACGGGTGGCACGGGTTTCACCTTCGTCGGTCAGACGGGGGCTGCGGCAGCAGCTAACAAAGGCATCCTTCCTTGGGCGCTTGTGGACGCGAGCGCTACTGGCTCCGGCACCTCCTTCGCCACGGCCAGCACCGCCACCTCCATTCTGCGCCCACTGGCTGCCAATGAATACAATGCAGCCAACGCTGTTGTGGCCAACAACAACGCCTTGCTGACCTCGGGTAACACCAATGTCGCGGCCAACGTAACTCCGAACTCCATCACGATCGAAGGCAATGCCGGGATCGCCATGGGCAACGGTGTCCTTCTCAGTGTCTCCAGCGGTGGTGTTCTGGTCCGTGCGGGCAGCACCTCCACCATTTCGGGTGGTGTGATCAACCAGGGCAACACTTTATCGCCTCTCAACTTCTGGACCGTGGGTGATCTGACGGTCAGCTCAACCATCAATGGTGGCAATGGCCAGACCAGCGGCAACATCGGCTTCGTCAAAGCAGGCGCAGGCACCTTGACCCTGGCACCTGCCACATCGCTGGTCTCGGGTCTTTCCGGCCTGGGCATCAATACGATGAGCGGCCAGTTGGTTCTTAACGGCGGCACACTCAAATTGGGCGCGGGAATCAAGAATGCTCTCCAGACGAATAACTTTGTGGCCCTTAACAACGCCACACTCGATCTGAACGGCAACTCCCAGCAGATCCTGACGCTCTTTGGTGACGCTTCAGTCGCCAATGCAGGTGGCATCATCACCAGCAGCACCGGTACCGGCAGCCTGTTTGTGAACCAGGACAATGCAGGGCGTAACTGGGCTGGCTCCATCCAGGGCAATGTGAACTTTGCCCGCGCAGGCCAGAACACGCTGACTCTTTACAGCAGTCACAACTACACAGGCACGACTCTGATCAATGGCGGCACGACCACCCTGCGTGATGAGGCTGCATTTACGGGCACCACGGCTGTGACCATCGCCCACGCCACGCTCTTGCTGGATAACAATACCAGCACGACCAACCTGACCAACCGTCTGAATGACGCGGCTTCCATCACCCTCCAGGGCGGCACACTGACGGTTCAGGGCCGTGCGCAGATGGCCTCTTCGGAAGTTCTCGGTGCAATTTCTGCGGATCTCGGATTTAACGTCATCAATCCTCTCACAGGCGGGACTGGAATCAATTCGATGGATGTGAGTCTGGCCAGCCTGTCTCGTCCGGCGGGTTCTTCGGCCACCCTCATTGTGCAGGGAACCAATCTTGGCACCATCGGCAGCAACTCCCGAGTCACTGTGGGGATGCTGAACGGCGTGGCGACCACTCCAGTAACCTATTCTGCCAATGGCAGTGGCCTGACCAACAACATCGTGGGCGGCTGGGCCATCAACGGTAACGACTTCCTCACCTATATCCCAGGTCTTGGACTCGCTGCCCTGAACCAGGCGGGCGCGGCCCAGTATGATTTCAACAACTCCTTCACGGGAGCTGGACCGACTGACAACGTGCGCCTCACAGCCACGACGAACGTGCCAAATGGCGGGGCAAACATCAATGCCCTGAGCATGACTGGCACCAGCATCCCGCTGAACTTTGTCACCGCGACAGATACATTGAACATCACCAGCGGTGGTCTTATCGGCCCAAATGCGAACCAGAACATTGGAGCCACCCTGGATTCCGGTCGTCTGACTGCGGGTGGTCTTACTCCTGGTGCGATTTCTGACCTTTATCTGTTCAACCGCACTAGCACCCTCCAGGTCAATTCACGCATTATTGATAACGTGAATGGTTCCGGTTCATCCGTTCGTGTGGTCCTCACGCCTTCTGGTGGAGCCATTACCTATGTCAACCCGCTCGCCAGCTACACAGGTGGCACGGTGGTGAACGGCGGAACGCTGAACTTGTCCAACACCGCAGCGACTCCAGTGGTGCCTCTCGCCAGCAATCCTGCAAATGGCCTCATCATCAATGGTGCCGCAGTTCAGATGAACGGTTTTGCAGGCCAGGTGGCCTCTGGTAACATCGTAACCCTCAATGGGGGCGGCTCGATCAACTACTTTGGCAACAACACCCAGGCTGGCTTTGTTCTCAACAACATTGGCAGTGCGACCACCCCAGTTGTCCAGTCTTTCCAGACGACGCCGACAGCAGGCTCTGGTGCAAATGGAGTCCTTACCATTGGTTCCAACGGTGTGGTGGCCACGTCTTCCAATGTTGGTGTCACCAGCAGCTTGGTCGGTCGCTTTGACTTCGGTTCTTCGCCGAACACGATCACGGTGGACACCATCAATGCGAATGGGATCAATGACATCGCGCCCCTCCAGGCGGCTCTTGCCGTTCAGGGTATCGTCGGTTCCTCTGGTGGCATCACCAAACTTGGCCCCGGTGTCCTGCAATTGAGTGCCCAGCAGATCTTCACTGGCGGCCTCACGGTCAGCGAAGGCGGCCTGAGAAACGGTGTGACGAATGCAGGTTCACGCTTTGCCCTTCTGACGCTCAACGCTGGCACTCGCTATGATTTGGCCAACGCCACCACCACCTGGGGATCCCTCTCCGGCTCGGGTGAGATCTTTAGTTATATCGGAACACCAACACTGAACGTTGGTTTTGACAACACGAACTCCACCTTCTCCGGCCAGTTCAGCCGCTTCAATGCCGCTGCACCGAACGCAGTGATCATCAACAAGGTGGGTACCGGGGTGCTGACTTTGGATTCTGCCCAGAACGCGACCACTGGTTCTTCCGGTAACATCACCGTCAGCGGTGGCGGCATCACCTACAGCGGTGCTGGCAAGGCTTTTGTCTCGGTTCCTACAGCGACGGCTCCTTCCTCGGCAGTCACCTTCACCGTGAACTCCATGGGCACCCTGACACTGGACAACACCCTGTCCAATCTGAACAACCGCCTAAGTTTGAACAACGCTGCCGGCCAGTTGACCATCCAAGGCGGCACCTTCGCCATCCTTGGCAACAGTGCGGCTGCGACGACAGAGCTCATCAACAACACCACCTTCCAGAATGGTGGCGGCACGATGACGTTGCTTCCTGATGCAGCCCAGCAGCTCAATGTCACCACGACACTTGGTAACGCCAACGCTACGGGCACTGGCCTTATCCGTGGTGTCAGCACCACTGCTGCCGCCGGCGCAGCCACTCTCACTGCCACCATCACCGTCCAGGGCAGCCAGGGCACCGGTGCCAACGGCACGACCACCATGGCCATACGTCCAGATTTTGTGGTGGATTCCTCCGCCTCGGGCATTGGCACCGGCTTCCTGGTGCGTGACTCTGTGGCTACCAACCGCGTGCGCGCCCTGACCACGGCGGAACTCAACCAGACACCTACCACCTGGGCAACCACCCAGAACGCTGGTGTGCTGGGGACCGCCGCTCTGATTCGCAACAACACCAATGCCAACAGCCTGACTTTCGATGGCACTGCCTCCCTCGCTTCCGGCTTGGATGCAGCGTTCGGCAACTATGGCCCTGGCGGTACTCTGTTGACTCAGTCCCTGAATGTGGCGGGTCTCCTCGCCCTGGATGCAAGTTCGGTCACCACCTCTGTCGGTTCCTTGGCTGGCAACGCTGGCAACACGATCAAGTTGCATACACTGGGTAGCTCGGTCATGAACGTGGACAGCTATTTTGCCATCGGCAGCACTGGCGGCTTTAACAAAGCTGGTGACGGCACGCTGAACCTCAATCGTGCGACCTACTTTACAGGTGGATTTGTGATCAACGGCGGCACGGTGAATCTGCCTGCTGGTGTCGATAAATCGATTGTTGTTGCTCCGACATCGGGTACCCCAGCCTTGAATGCTCTTCAGGTGAATGCCGGGACACTGAACCTGAACGGCAGCACTCAGGTCTTTGGCAGCATTAGCACGAACAATGCCCTTCCTGGCACTGGTGGCACGATTACCAACAGCAGCGGCACGGCGGCCTCCCTGACTGCCACTGGCGGCGGTACGTTCGGCGGCCAGATCATTGGCAATCTGTCCCTCACCCGCACAGGTAACAATACCCTCCTGCTCACCAGTGCGAATAGCTACACGGGCTCCACCACGGTGCGCGGCGGTGTGCTTCAGCTCCGCGATTCGGGCAGCATCTCCAGCACCGCTGGGATGGCTCTGAACTATGGTACCCTGAACTGGGATAACTTTGGTCTCAATACCCTGGCCGATCCGAACCCAACCCGCCTTGCACCTTCCAATCCAGTGTCCCTCCTGGGCGGTACGCTGCAGGTCGTCGGTGGTGGCTCCATTGATACGGTGGTCAACCTGAACACCGTCACGGCGGCAGGTGGCAGCAGCACCATCAACGTTCTGCCATTCATTAACGAAGGCAGCACGGTGCGTCTGAATATCGGCAACCTCGTCCGCGATGTAAACAACCGCAGCGGTGTGAACTTCAATGGCTTCACCACCAACAACTCCAGTGGCACCTCCACCCTCGGCGGCCAGGGCCTGAGCATTAACGGCCAGATCATTCTCAATCAGATCAATGGCACGGCCTTCTCGGCCAGCAATCTTGTGGACGGCCTTATCGGCGGATGGGCTGTGGCAGATGGCAATACCTTCGCCACTTACGTCAACGGCTTTGGTGTCTCTGTCATGGGTCAAACCACACAAAATATTGTGGCTCCAGGTTTCACTGGCACGGATATCAGTCTTGCCACCGTGGCCACCGGGAACTACAGCGACACGTCTGCTCGCACCTTGACTGGTGCGAAGGTGGCGAATTCCTGGCGCTTTGCTCCAGGGGCCACCCAGGCCATCACCTTCAGCAGCGGTGCCACGGCGGCCCTGGATGTGGGCATCATCACCAATGCAGCCTTTTCGACCACTCTGACGGCCACGGATGCCACGAACACCATTCAGGGCACGGGCGCTGAACTGTATTTCTACGTGAACCAGAACGTGCTTCAGATTAATACCGCCATCATCGGTTCTGCTGCCTTGGTATCCAATGGCGGTGCAACTCTCCGCCTCAGCCCGGCCTTTGCTTCCAATACCTACACGGGCGGCACCTTCGTCCAGCGTGGAACGTTGAACCTTCAGGCTGCTACCGGGCTCATCGCCATCCCTGGAGATCTCTCGATCGACAACGCTGCGGTGACCATGAGCACAACGCCAAATCAGATCGCGCCTTCCAGCAACATCACCTTCCGCGGTGCAGGCAACATCACCTTCGCAAACTACTCGACGGCTACCACTCAGACACTGGCCAGCCTGAACTTCATCAACGAAGGCGGCAACACGAATCCCAACCTGTCCTATGGCACGCCAACGGCTCTTAGCACGATTGTCCTGACTTCAGCGACGCCAATCAGTGCTACGAACAATAGCAACTCCACGATCCCGACGATCCGGGCGGAGACTGCTGGCTTGCCCTTCAGCGCCCTCCAGTTCAGCAGCTCGGATCCTGTGATCCTTGTGAACGCGGGCCTGGCTGAAACTGGTCTGAGCATCGGCGTCCCGATCACCCAGCATGCTAACATGCTGACTCTGACCAAAACGGGTGCAGGTGCTCTGGCACTCTCTGGAGCCAGCACCTTCACGACGGGCTTCACCCTTAGCCAGGGCACCTTGATCTTTGGTGCGAGCAGCACTGGGACCGTGCCTACCATCACCAACGGCCCTGTGGGCACTGGCACCCTCACCATCGCCGGTGGCACCACAATCCTCAGCGACAATACGGCCCGCACGATCGGTAACGCCACCACCGTCAATGGTGACTTCACCTTCGGCGGCGTGCTTGCTGGCCATAACCTGACACTCTCGGGTGCCATGAACCTGGGAGCCACAGGCCGCAGCATCGCCGTCCCAAGCCCAGCCGTTACGGCCACCCTCAGTGGCCCGATCAGCAGCACGGCCACCGGGACTGCCCTGACCAAAACCGGCAACGGTACTCTCTTGCTCTCCAGTGCTTCCAGCAACCTGGGCGGAGCCGGAATCGCGGTCACTGGCGGTATCCTTCGTAATGGCATTAACAACGCGATCCCGGCGACAAGCCCAATCAGCGTGAGTGCGGGTGCAGGTTATGACTTGAATAACTTCGACCAGACGCTGGCTGGCATCAGTGGCGCTGGCTTCATTACGAATTCTGGCAACAGCACCAAGACGCTGACGGCCGGAGATGCTTCCAATACCACCTTCTCGGGTGTCCTGACCGATAACGATACCGTCAACACCAGCAGCCGCTTGGCGCTCGTCAAAGCTGGTTCCGGCACACTGTCTCTGAGCCATGTGGCCAATGACTACACGGGAGCGACCACCATCAACGGCGGTGTTCTGGAAGTCACCAAACTGGCCAACGGCGGCACCGTCAGCAGCATCGGTAACTCCGCCAATACGGCCGCCAACCTCGTCATCAACGGGGCTGACAGCACCCTCCGTTATGTGGGCAGCGGCGATAGCACAGACCGCTCGTTCACGATCGGCACTGCTGGTGGTGCAATCCACTCCTCTGGCACAGGTGCGGTTAACTTCACCAGCACTGTTGCTCCGACTCTTGCTGGGACCAACACGGCACGCACCTTCACCCTGAGTGGGACCAACACAGGTGCTAATACCTTTGCGGCTCCTCTGGGCAACAATGGCACCGGGGCCACTTCCTTGGTGAAAGCTGGCGCAGGCACCTGGGTCCTCACGGGGGTCAATAGCTACACGGGTGGCACGACGGTGAATGGAGGCATTCTGCAGGTCGGCACGAACACTTCCCTGACCGCCACCACTGGGGCAGGTCCAGTCAGCGTGGCAGCAGGCGGTACCCTGGCTGGTACGGGCACCATTGCTGGAAACACCACCATCGCGGCGGGTGCTGTCCTCTCCCCTGGAGACTCCACCGCTGTCCTGGCTGTGGATCGCAATGGCAACCTCAGCATCACGGGTACCCTCGGCACCGCTCTGGGTGGTACTGCTGATGGTCAGATTCGCATGAACATCTCCATGCCGACCCTGAACTCCTCTGGGTTTGCCGATGCCAATACTTTGGCCCCGACCTCCGCCTTCGACTACTATACGAATGTGCTGTCTCCTGCTGAGAAGGACCTGTGGAACGCAGCCCAGGCTGCAGGTGCTCATAACTACGACTTCATCAGCGTGACCGGTGCCCTAACCCTCACCAATGGTGCTGCGGGTGCCCCAACCCTGGCGGTGACTGCCGACGGTTACACCACCTATGCCTTCGGTGACATCTTCAACCTCTTCGATTGGAACACTCTGACCACTCGTGATTCCGGTGGCATTGGCACCTTCGATCCAGGTTCGATGGATAACCTTCTTCTGCCGACTCTCGGTGCCGGACTCACCTGGGATACCAGCTTGTTCACCACAGCCGGTATCATTGTGGTGGTTCCTGAGCCAAGCCGCGCGCTGTTGATGCTGCTGGCCTTCATGGTCATCGGTCTCCGCCGTCGCCGCTCAATGTAATCGTAAGCCGTTTCATTCGGCACCAAGAACCTCCACTCGCAAGAGTGGAGGTTTTTTATTCGGTGATGATGTCTCTTGCGTGTTCTGGTGACTCTGCGCCATCATGTAGGCGAGATGCTTCCCGAAATTACCCAACTGATCAAACTTCAGCAGCGAGACCAGCGCATCCGCGCGCTACAGAAAGAACTCAAGGACATCCCGAAAAATGAGGCGATGGCCAAAATGCAGCTCGCGGGCGACTTGGCTGCTGTGGAGGCTGCCAATCAGCGGGCCAAAGAGATCGAGGTGAAAATCAAAGGGGTGGAACTGGACATCGCCACCCGTCAAAATTCCATCAAACGCCTGCACGATCAGCAGTTTGAGACTCGCAAGAACGATGAGTTCCAGGCGCTCGGCCACGAAATTAAGCGTTATGAAGGCGATGTGCGTGCCCTGGAGGACACGGAACTGGAGCACATGGAAGCTTTGGAAACAGCCAAGGCTGTGCTGAAGGAAGCCCAGGCCAAATTAGCCATCACCCAGGAACGGGTGAATGAAGATCTAAAATCCCTGGCTATCCGTGCCGAAGGCGTCAAATCCCGCCTGACGGACGAGGAGGCAGAGCGCAAAACTTTGGCTGATCCCGTGGAAGCTGGAACTCTCAGTCTCTACGACCGTCTGTTCACCAAAAAAGGCGATGCGGCTGTGGTCGCATTGACCAACGGCATCTGTGGAGGCTGTCACATGAAGGTGGTGATGGGTACCGTGCAGCAACTGCGCGCGGGTGAACTCCTGACTCAGTGTGAAAGCTGCGGACGCATCCTGTATCTGGTGGAATAGTCGCTGTTATGAACTGGGCGATTGTTAAAGCCGTCTGTCTTCTTTCGGTGGCGAATGTCTTCATGACCTTTGCGTGGTATGCCCATCTCAAGGACATGAAGGCCAAGCCGTGGTTCATCGCGGCGTTGCTGAGCTGGGGCATCGCCTTCTTTGAATACGTCCTGCAGGTGCCAGCCAACCGCATCGGCAGTACGGCGCTGAATCTGCCACAGCTCAAGATCATCCAGGAAGTCATCACCCTGACGGTGTTTGTGCCGTTTGTGTTTTTTTACATGAAGCAGCCGCTGAAGTGGGACTACCTGTGGGCGGCCTGCTGCATGTGCGGAGCGGTCTATTTCATCTTCAGGAAATAGGATGAGTTTCCTAATGACGGATGAACGCCTCAAGGCTGCTGCTTGACCACGCTCCGGCCTTCTTTGAGCCAAGCGTCTAATCCTCCTTTAAGGATCATGATCTGGGTGAATCCGAGATGATGCATCTGCACGGCTGTATGGGTGGAGCGGCCGCCGAGGGCGCAGTAAAGGAGACAGGGACGGGTGCGGTCGAGCGTCGCCAGATACTCCTGGGTGGTGTCCTGCAGGAAGTCATGATTTTGGGAACCTGGCAGCTTGCCCTCACGGGTGATTTCCTCCGGCATGCGGAGGTCCAGGATAAGTGCTTCGGGATTGGCTGCCATCCACGTTGCTGCCTCGGCCGGTTTCAGTTCACGAGCGCTGGCAGGCAGAATGACGGGCGGGGGCTCGGTAGCCACCACGGGCGGGGAAGCTGGTTTGCAGGCGGCGAGGGACAGAGTGAGCAGGAGCAGAAGACGGCGCATGAATACTGGCATCATCTTCACGGTTGGGACGCGCTGCAACCGCTGGTTCACTTCTGCTTCAGCCATTCCGGGATTTCCAAATCGCTGCTTTTGATGGCAGGGCTGTCCCCTTTCCAAACGAAACCGGCATCGGTGAAGCTCTTTTGATTTTCCTGCAGCCACACCAGCATTCGGTTGCCGAGCTGTTTGTTAGGTGAGTTGGCGCGCACGGCAAACGGTTGGATTGCCTTGGCCTTGTCGGCTGGCAGAGGGATTGAGTCGAAGTGAGCGGCCTGGTTTTGGATGTTGATCTGGTAAACCACGGCTGCATCCAGGGAACCGGTGCGAAGCTGATTCACCAGGAAGTCACCCGTCGGGACTTGGCTGGAGGCGTTCTTGCTGACGCTTTCGAGGAGGTTCATGGACTTCAAAATGCCTTGTGTCATGAAACCGAGCGTGGATTGTTCGGCATTGCAGAGGCCTACCTTCAGGCCAGGGCGGGCCAGGTCTGCCAGGGTCTGGACGTTTTTAGGATTGCCCTTGGGCACAGCAATCACAATCTGGGCCTCTGTCAGCAAAACAGCTTCGGGAAAGTGTTCGGCTACGGGGGGCACAAAGCAGACATCGCAGGCGTAATAAACATCTGGAAACTTGGGGCTGCTGCTGTCGCCCATTGTCTTCATGGCGGCGCAGAGGATGCCACAGCCGTTGAAAATAGTGGTGATGCTGATGCCTTCGCGGGTGGCGAAATCCTGAACCAGCTTTTCAATGGCAGGCCGGTTGACTCCGCCGCTGTAGAGGATGAGTTCAGGTTTGACGGCCCATTTGTCACCTCCTGCAGGCTGGAAGCCGAGTGATTTGAAGGCGGCTCCGCCTTTGTCAGGCGCGGCCAGATACCGGGCAAACTTGAGGGCTTCGGTTGACGATGTGGCACTGCTGAGGATCGCTGCGCTGGCTTTTTCTTCGTGGGTGGAGAGCTCTGGCACTTTGACCATTTCCAGGTCCTTGAACTGGGCGAGGGTGCTGTCCCAGACGAGAGAGGCATCCACGGCTCCCAATTGAGTGTCAGCAGCCACTTCGGTGACCGTGGGTTTCATCACCACGGCTTTTTTTGCCAGCCCTTCCCAGCGAGGCCCCAGCAGTTTTTGGGTGATCTTGCCGATGCTTGCCGCTTCAGGGTTCGTGAGGGCCAGCCGGATGCTCGGTTTTTCCAGATCAGCCAATGTGCGAATGTTTTTCGGATTGCCTTTGGCCACGGCGATGACCGGGCGCTGAATCGCAAGCGGAAGCACCTCTCGGGTCACCTTCAGTTTGCGGGCATCGGCCAGAGAGCCTTCATCGGCTGCAATGAAAAGGTCGCCACGGTTGGCCACTCGGAGTTGGGTGAGCAGAGTGCCCGTACCGCCAAATTGGAGAGAGATGGAGACGCCTAACTCCTTTTGATATTGGGCGGCGATGGCTTCGACGGGTTTCTTTAACCCGGCGGCACAGTAAACGGTGAGCGTCTGGCCTGGCTGGCCACTGCCACTGCGGAGACTGTAAAAGGCCAAAGTACCGGCAGCAGCCAGCAAGATGAGGGCGAGTAGTTTCCGAGGCATGGGATGGATTACTTTTTGCGAAGGAGAAACACCGCGACGAGGCCGAGAATGGCCGCGGCCAGGCCTCCCAGGATACGCTTGTCGACACCTACCAAGTAGGTGTCATCCAATGACAGAGGTATCCATACGTTGATGTCTGTTGAACCTGGAGCAGGTGGGACGGAACCGGTGGTGCTCACCGAAACAGGAACGGATAAAGCGGCATTGGGCTGCTTGCTTGGTTCGCTGCTGGTTTCGCCGCTGCTTTTCACGGCAGCCAGCGCTTTCTCCCAGTCCACATTCATGAGAATGTCCCAGCCGGGGTTTTCGTTTTTCATCCGGCAGGAGCAGCGGCCGACGAGAAACATGCAGGCATCCTCCAGCGAGGCATCATCCAGGTCTGTCAGCGGCCAGGCCCCGAGAACTCGTCCCCGGCCAAACACGGCAGCGGCAAAACTGGTGGTGGCTGGATCTACCTTGCCCTGCGGACCAGCCAGCATCTGGATCAGCGGTTGTTCGGCAGGATCATCGCGGCGCAGACGCAGGGCGGTGAACTTGAGAAGAAGAGGCGGACCTGGACCGAGTTGGCTGTCCGGATCATTAGGATTCTGCACGGGCAGCGCGGCGACCTGTTCCAGAAAGCGCAGACGTTTTTCGATGCGGTCTGCCTCGGTCTTATCGGCGTCAGTGCCACCCTCGGCGATGACCCACACCACGGAATCACCCGCGAGGATCTGCTTTAGCAATTGCTGGCGGGCAGGGGAGTCCAGAAGCACGCCCAGGCTTTGAGCATTGAGCGGTCCCGACCAAACATCCCGGTCACTTTTGCGTGAATGCTTCAGGATGGCCGATGCTGCCTCCGGGGCTGTGGTAATGTCCAGATTGGCCTGGCCATTCGCCCGCAGTGGTCGCAGCAGTTCGTTGATGGCAGCATCCTGCGAAACGGAGGCCGGCAGGACAAGGTGAAACTTGTCCGCCTCCCAGCGGTCCAGTGCATAACGAAAGACCGGAATGGTGCAGGCGCAGACGCTGGAAGCGGCGAGGGTGAGGCCAAAGATGAACAGGCGGGGCAGCATGAGTCTTTCGCGTCAACGAACGGGCGGCGGCCAAAGTTGCATGGGTCAGTGGGCTTGGAGCCAGTTATTTCCTGTACCGGCCTCCACACCCACGGGCACATCGCCCAGGGGGAGGGCGTTGCTCATTTCGGCGAGGATGATGGCCTTGGCCTGTTCCACCTCGGCTTCGGGCACTTCAAAGAGAAGCTCATCATGCACCTGGAGGAGCATCCGGGTTTTCAGCCCGGCTTGTTCGATGGCCTTGTCCACATTGATCATCGCCAGCTTGATCATATCCGCAGCAGTGCCCTGGATGGGCGTGTTCATGGCCATGCGCTCGGCCCCACCCCGGACACTGGCGTTGCCGCTGGCGATATCGCGGATCACTCGGCGGCGGCCTGTGATGGTCTCCACATAACCGAAGCGCTTCGCATCTTTGACGATTTGCTCCATGTATTGATGGATTCCAGGGAACTGCTTGAAGTAATTTTCGATGATGGTCGCCGCCTCTCCACGTGGAATGCCCAGACGCTGAGACAGGCCAAAGGCGCTGATGCCATAGATGATGCCAAAGTTCACCATCTTGGCCGTGCGCCGCATCTCAGGCAGCACGCCATCCAGGGTGACACCATAAACACGGGCGGCGGTGGCCTGATGAATGTCGTGACCGTTTTGGAAGGCCTCGATCATCGCGGCATCTTCACTGAGCGCGGCCATGACGCGCAACTCCACCTGGCTGTAGTCGGCGCTCAGCAGCACCCAGCCCTCCTGGCCTGGGACGAAGGCTTTGCGGATTTCCTTACCTGAGTCGGAGCGGATGGGGATGTTTTGCAGGTTCGGATTGCTGGAGGCCATGCGGCCGGTGGCGGCCATGAGCTGATGAAAGGTGGTGTGGACGCGCCCAGTCACTTTGGAAACCGTGCCCGGAAGGGTGTCCACGTACGTGTTCTTCAGCTTCGTCACTTCGCGGTATTCCAAGATATCTGCGATGATGGGGTGCAGGCCTAACAGGGATTGCAATACCTGCTCGTTGGTCTGGTACTGTCCGGTGGCGGTTTTCTTGGGTTTCTCGGTCAGTTTGAGCTTTTCAAAAAGGATCTCGCCGAGCTGCTTGGGGCTGTTGAGATTGAAGGGGCCGCCTGCCATTTCCTGAATGCGGCGGTGCATCTCATTGGCACGCTTTTCCAGTTCCAGGCCAAATTCCCGCAGGGCCTGCACATCAATGGCCACACCGCGATGCTCCATGCGCGTGAGCACGGGTAGCAGCGGACATTCGATCTCATAGAAAACACGTTCGGCACCATGCTGGGGGAGGAGCGGGCGCAGTTTCTCCGCCAATTGCCAGGTTACATCCGCATCTTCCGCCGCGTAGTCAGTGATCTTTTGCGGGTCTGCCTCGGCGACATCTGCCATGGTGGCCTGGCTGAAGAGATCATTTTTCTCCGTGCCAATAAGTGCCGTGATGGGGACTGGGGTGTAGCCCAGCATGGACTCCGCCAGATAATCCATGCCGTGACGCTGATCGGGCTCGATCAGGGAATGGGCGAGCATCGTGTCAAAGAAGGGCCCGACGACCTCCAGCCCGTGGGCCAGCATGACGCTGAGATCGAACTTGAGGTTATGCCCGATTTTTTCAATGCCAGATCCAGGGGCTAGCTGGGCCGTGGTGCTGGTATCGCCACCATCCCAGGGCGCCTCGGTCACGTCCAGAGCCGGAGCGGTATTGGTAAAGACACCACGAAACTCCTCCATAACTGCGGCTGCTTCGGCTCGGTCCCGAGGGAAGAGGACAAACCAGCCTTCGTTCGCCTGCCAGGAGAAGGCGATGCCGACAATCTGGGTATCGCGGGGATCCAGGGAAGTGGTTTCGAGGTCGAAGCAAAAGCGCGGCTGGCCTTGCAACTGGGTGATGAAGTTTCGGCGTTCTTCCGGTGTGCGGATGAGATGATAGCAGTGCTCTGTATCCGCAAGGGTCCGCAAGTTATGGGAGGTCTGCTGCGTGGTTTCCTCCATGGAGAAAAGGTCGCTGCCTGTTGCTGCAGGGGCGGCATCTTTGGCCAGTTGACGGCCACGCCCAGCTTTGAACTCATCGCCAAAAAGACGCTTGCCCAGGGTGTTAAACTCGAACTCGGTGAACAAGGCCTTCAGGGCTTCGTCATCGTGGGCTTTGACAGCCAGGGAGTCGAGCTCCACTTCCAGCGGAGCATCGTGCATGATGGTGGCGAGTTGCTTGGAAAGGATCGCCTTGTCCACATTTTGCTCCACCTTTTCCTTCTGCTTGCCCTTGAGCTTGTCCGCATTGGCGATGAGGTTTTCCAGGCTGCCATATTGCTGGATGAGGCTGGTGGCCGTCTTTTCGCCAAAGCCGGGAATGCCAGGGATATTGTCCACCGCATCTCCCATGAGAGCCAGGATGTCCACCACCTGCTCGGGCCGCTCAATGCCCCAGCGCGCGCAGACTTCAGCCACGCCTAGAATCTCGACATCGCTGCCCTGACGGCCGGGTTTGTAGATCTTCACGGAGTCTGAGACGAGTTGGCCGAAGTCCTTGTCCGGAGTCACCATGTAAGTCTCGAAGTCTTTGCCTTCGGATCGTTTGGCCAGGATGCCGATGATGTCGTCGGCTTCGTACCCATCACGTGTGAGGAGAGGAATGTTCATGGCGGCGCAGAGACGGTGAATCTGCGGAATCGCCATCGAGAGATCCTCCGGCATCTCTTCGCGCTGGGCCTTGTACTCGGGGAAAATATCGTGACGCGGCGTCGGCGCGGAAGTGTCCAAAACCACCGCCAGATGAGTCGGCTGCCAGCTCTTGATGATGTCGAGCAGGGTATTGGTAAAACCGTAGAGCGCAGAAGTGTTCAGCCCGTCGCTGGTGCGAATAGGGTTTTTGATGAAAGCAAAGTGGGCGCGGTAGAGCAGCGCCATGCCATCGAGCAGAAAGAGACGTTTGGACATTGGGCGTCAGCCTAGCGTGAATGAGGCCGGGGTGAAGTGAAAACGCAGCCGACTCCAGTTGCAGCCCACAAGACCTCCCCGTATCCCTTCCCAATGTTGGTTTTTCACCAGATGAAAGCCTTTTGTCTGTGGGGCGTCGCACTCACGGCCTTGGTCTTGGCTGGTTGTAAGCCGGAGCCGAAGCGGTCTGTGCCGCTGCCTACGCAAGTTTATGTGTGGCAGAGAAGCTGGAAGCCTGAACTGGCTGAAAGTGTGGAGCAGTCCAAAAGCTGGGTGCAGACTTATCATCTCCTGATGGCAGAAGTTCGCTTTGAAAAAGGAAAAGGCAAGATCACCCGGATCCAGGCAGATCCTGCCGTGATGAAGTCGCAGAAAGTGGGGCTGGTGCTGCGTGTTTTTCCTTCGGTCGCCAAGACCGGATGGGATGCCGACGCCACCAAGCTGGTCGTGGATCTGGCCAAAGAAACGGTTTCAGCTTGGCCCGCTGGAAACGTGGCCGAACTGCAACTGGACTATGATTGCCCAGACTCAAAACTGGCGGATTACACCCGGCTGCTTACAGCCGTGAAGACTGCCCTGTTTCCGCTGAAAGTCACCTGCACGGTTCTGCCCTCCTGGCTGCGCCAAAGGGAATTTTCAACCCTCGCGGCCCTCGTGCCTGGTTATGTTCTCCAGGTGCACTCGCTGCATCTCCCAAAGACGCAGGACAAGGCGGTGGCCCTGGTGGATCTGGCAGAAACGCGCAACGCTCTGACTCAGGCTGTGACAATCGGCGTGCCTTTTCGGGTCGCGCTGCCCACTTATTCTTGCGTGGTGGAGTTCGATTCTGCCGGAAAGGTGCGTGAGGTCTATGCGGAGGATATACCCCAGGCACTGCCGCTACAGAGTGCGAATTATGTGGTACTGGATGCCGATGCCTATGGAATGGCGGATTTGGTTTCACGATGGCGCAATGAGGCATCACCGCTGTTGCAATCGGTGGTGTGGTATCGTCTGCCAGTGGCACAGGATCGGCTGAACTGGCCGCTGGATGTGCTGGCAAAGGTTGCCCAAGGACAATCTCTGAAGCGTGGCTGGATGGCGCATTGCAAAAAGCAGGAGGCAGGGCACGCGGAAGTCGTAATTGAGCAGGCTGGCGATGCGCCGGATGATCTGCCAACTTTAGTGACTCTTCATTGGGCAGGTCCTGAAGCAGTGGGGGCCGATGCGCTGGGAGGGTATCAGGTCGTGGAGTCAGCGGCGGGGTATCTGTCTCTGAAATTGGTGAATCCTGGGCGGATGCCGCGTGTGGGCTCTGGCACAAAAAGAGTCATCGGATGGCTGCGGGTCGAGGACTCCACAGGCCCAGTAGATATTTTTGCCAAGGCCATAAGGTGAACTTGTAAGCTCAGGCCGTTGAGGGATAATCGACGGTCATGCAGACATGGCGATCATTCATTGGCTGGATGGGGCTTTTGTGCCTCGCGCCGACATTTGCCTGTGGTCCGTTTTTTCCTGAAAACGCCCTGGATAAGCCCAAAGGCATCTTGCAGCCGCCTGTGTTTCAATTCACGGGGGAGCTATATCAATTGAAGCATGGTTTGTTAGACTCGGCTTTGGCTGAACGTCAGGCAGGTTCGCCAGCCTACACGTTGGATCTGGAAATGGCGGAGATGGAGGGGATGATGAAAGATCGCCAGCCGGACGAGACAAAGAGGCGGACTTGGTTGGCTGGTTATAGAGACCTTCGAAGGGCCATGATTCTACAGGGCGATCTTTCGGAGCATGCGATGAGCAAGGGGGATCGTGAAAAGGCCCGCCCTTTGGAAGCCGTCAAAAACGAAAGCCAAAAAATATTGGGAGAGCTCCCGGCGGATGTTCGCCTTTATCTGGAGGGAGCGTTGCTTTATCTCGAAGCTGCCGATGATGCCAGCCCGCTGGTTCAGCAGGCGCGGGAGAAATGGCAGCAAGTTCTGGCTTTGCCTGCTGACCAGAGGAGGTGGCGCTCGACCTGGGCTGCGTGGATGCTATTTCGTACGGCGGATCCCACCCAAATAAAGGAGAGAGGCCGCTGGCTTTTTGAGACTCGGGAATTGTCACAAACGGGGTTTGCAGACTCCCTTCACCTGGGAATAGAAGCGACCTATGTTTTGGGTCGGCCTGGGAGCGATCTGCCGCAGAAGACAGAGGTGAGCCGTGCTGAATGGAAAAGGGCGGCCTACCTGCGTGCCATCCTAGGCCATAGCCGGGCTGATGAGCAGTTGAAATCAGATCGCTGGCAGTACAGTGCCTGGAGTGAAGACTTGTCGGAGCAAACTTTGGCAGATCCATTTTTGCGGCAAGCCCAGATGCTACATCTCATCGAGGTGGCGCAGGGGGCCTTGGGCTGGGATTTTGGTCATCATGAAAACAACATGGCTTCTCCCAATGAGGATATGGAAGCCTGGCTCCAGAGCTTTGAAAAAGCGGGGCTGCGGGAGCAGAGGGAAGCCGTTTTGCTGGCTTGGCTATATTACAATGCCGCTCGTTTCAACGAAGCGAAGCGCTGGCTCAGAATGGCTCCTGCACAAGACGTTGTCGCGCTGTCGCTGCGAGGCAAGCTCGCTGCGATGGAGGGGCGTAAGAGCGAGGCCGTGAAGGTGCTTGGAGCCCTCTCCAAGGGGTTGCCTAAAGGGCAGGATGACGCCCGGGCTCAGATGGAAGTGGATGCCCAAATGGACCCAAGCCCATTAAACGCTGAAAATTACAGTCAAGTGCGGCGGCATCATTTCCTGGCTGACTATGGCCGGGCTCAATTGGCCACCAATGACTTCGCGGGGGCTCTGACGACTTTTGCCAAAACTGATTTCTGGGAAGACACCGCCTACATTGCAGAGCGTCTGCTCTCTGTGGAGGAGTTGTTAGTTTTGGAGAGGGCGGGCGCGATTTCCCAGCCGCTGCAAGCGTGGAGATACGAAGACGAAAAGGGCGCGGAGGCGGAGGTTAAAACGATGCGTGATCTGGCACGCAAGTATGGCGGATGGGGGCGTCCGCAGGGGCTGCCTGTAATGAAATACCTCATTGGCCGAAGGCTTGTGAGAGAGCATTATTTTAAGGATGCCCAGAAAATGCTTCCGGATGAGTTGGCTCTAGCATTCGGACATTATGCCAAGGCTTACCGCCAGGGACATGAACGCAAATTACCCAAGGCTGAGCGGGCGGAGGCGCTTTGGAAGGCCGCACAAATTCACCGTTTGTTAGGCATGGAGATTCTCGGTTTTGAAACAGGGCCAGACTACTCCGTGGTAAGCGGTGCATTTGAACTGCGGGACCTGAGCAGCTTTCGCCGACAGACCGTCTGGATGGATGATTGGATGCAGGATAACCGGTTGCTAATGGCGGAGAGGCAGACTCCCACCTTGGCTGCGACGCCTGCTGAAAAGTGGCGCGGCAAGCATTACGCTCCCGTGATAAACAAACGGTATCACTATCGGTATGTGGCGGCTGATTTGGCCTGGGATGCGGCTTCCCTGATGCCGGATGATCACCCGAAGACCGCTGAGGTTCTGTGCATTGCGGGGAATTGGCTGCAGCTTCGTGATGCGGCTGCCGCAGATCGTTTTTACAAAGCCTTGGTGCGTCGAAATCCGAACGTCCAGCTGGCTCAAGAGGCCAACAAAAAACGCTGGTTTCCTGAAGTGAAATGGGACTTCGATTTGGTTTTGAAAGATCCCTGACTGGATTCAGCCGCGCTGAATTTGCAAAACATTGAGTTGTTCATTATCCGTCAACAAGACGGGATACACTCTCATGGGTCTGCCTGCACGGGAGCCCTGATAATAAACAGGGCTGGGGCGGAGGCTTCATCCGAATTCTGGGTGACAGAGTAACCAACCAGAAAGGAACGTTATGAAAACCTCAATGAAACGCGCCCGTGAATCGGGCAAAATTGGCTGGATCTTTTTGTGGCTCATCGGCATTCCGATTCCCATCCTTCTTGTGCTGTTTGTCTTGCGTGGGTGCACGTGAGGCACCGCTTTCAAAGACGGTCCGCCTTTTGGACAAAGGCGGGCCGTTTGTTATAAAGGCCATGGAGGCAATGGACTTGCGTGAAATCTCCATCACGGAAGGCTGGCTTTCCTCAGCAAGGGCAAGGTATGCTCAGTCGTATTTGTCTGTGCCTGCATGAAAGCTTTCGATCCTACCACCCATGCCTTGAATGTAAACCGTCGCGCCTTTCTGACGCAGTCGGCCTACGGGCTTGGCGGCATGGCGATGGCGGGGCTGGCTCCGCAAGCCATGGGTGGTGTGGCGGGGGCAATGCTGCAACCCCACACGCCGATAAAGGCGAAGCGGGTGATTTTTCTCTGCATGGCGGGTGGGCCCTCGCACTTGGAGACCTTTGACTGGAAACCGAAGCTGAAGGAACTGGATGGCAAGGCCTTTCCAGAATCCTTTACCAAGGGGCAGCAGCTCGCGCAGCTTCAGGGTGCGGAGCTGAAGGCCCGTGGTGCGTTTTGTGAATTCAAAAAATGGGGACAGAGCGGACAGGAAATCTCAGAGCTGTTTCCCCATATCGGCAGCATCGCAGATGACCTGTGCATTGTCCGTTCCATGCAGACGGAGCAGATCAATCATGACACGGCCCACGCCTTCATGAACACAGGCAGCATCATCAAGGGGAGGCCTAGCATGGGCTCCTGGCTGCTTTATGGTCTGGGCTGCGAGACCAGTGACCTGCCGGGCTTTGTGGTGCTGACTTCGGCGGGCAAAACCGGGCAGCAGCCGGTGTCCGCGCGGCAGTGGTCCGCCGGGATTTTGCCCAGTAAGTATCAGGGCATCCAGTTTCAGGCAAAGGGGCAGCCTGTACATTATCTGGGCAGCCCAGACGGCGTCTGCCAGAGCACCCAGCGACAAGTGGTGGAGGAGATTCAGCGGCTGAATGGCATGCTCATGGAGGAAAAGCTGGATCCGGAGATCCAGACCCGTATCGCCCAGTATGAGATGGCCTTTAAGATGCAGGCCAGCGTGCCGGAACTCACGGATGTGAAGAGCGAGCCCCAGCACATCTTGGACCTTTATGGGGTGAAGGAGCCGGGGGATGGTAGCTTCGCGTCGAACTGTTTGTTAGCCCGTCGCATGGCGGAGCGCGGCGTGCGAATGATCCAGCTTTATCATCGTGCCTGGGATCATCACGGCGGCATCGTGGATGGCATGAAAAGCTCGGCCCAGGACGTGGACCAGGCAACGGCGGCCCTGATCAAGGACCTGAAACAGCGCGGCATGCTGGATGATACCCTCATTCTCTGGGGCGGTGAATTTGGCCGTACTCCGATGGGGCAGGGGACGGGGCGGGATCACCACATTCTGGCCTTCAATGTCTTCATGGCAGGCGGCGGCGTGAAGCCGGGCTACAGCCATGGAGCCACCGATGAACTAGGCTACCGTGCGGTGGAGGATGTGGTGCATGTGCACGATCTCCACACCACCATGCTGCATCTCCTGGGCATTGATCACAAACGGCTGACGGTGAAGTTCCAGGGCCTGGATGTTCGCCTGACGGGCGTGGCCGGACATTTAGTGAAGAAGCTGATCGCCTGATCTTTACATCCACCCCGGTTCGGCGTCAGTATCTCATTCATGCTTTGGCGCATCCTATCGGCGGTCATTGTGCTTTTCTGGGCGGTGATGACCGGGCTCATCATCCGGGACACTTATTTTCCCGACCAGTCGCGCTTTGCCGTGGTGCCTCCGCGTTTTGTCTTTGACCTGTTTTTGGCCGAGGCGGCTTCGTTTAACAACACCCTGCATCTTTACCATGAGAAGGAAAAGATCGGCCACACCACGTTCACCATCCGCAAGGAAGGGGAAATGGAGACCCCCGCCGTTTACTCCGTCCTTGCCAGTGGCACCTTCACCCTACCGGATCCTGAAAAGGCTGGGCATGACGTCACTTTCCGCCTCACCGGGGAACTCGCCGATGGGGAACGCTGGCGCGGCCTGGACCTCGAACTGAAATCCACCTCGGCGGATATGCTGGCCACGGTCCTCTGGAAGGAAGGAGACAAGCTGCCCGCGATGGAGATAAAAAAAGGCGGCCAACTGGTGATGAACACTCAGTTTGTGCAGACGCTGATGGCGGTAAAGGGGACCTTGGGCGGCGACTACGACTGGCTCAGCCAGCTCACTAAAGTTCAGGAGCAGGCCAAGTCCGTGCCTCTGACGGCGCGGGAAGGCGTCATGGATCTGGCCGGAAAACAGCGCCGCTGCTACATCGTCACTTTGAAGGTGATGCAGATGGAGGAGGTGCGCTGGTATTTCACCGAAGTGGGGGAGCTGGCCCGCATCGAACTTCCGCAGGGGTACCGCTTTATCGAGCCCATGATGCATGGGCTGGAAAAAGGCCTCAATACCTTGCAGTGATGCATGTTCTCAGTCCGCCACCCGCCGCCAGCGCGCCCGGTGGATCTCGCGGCCGCTTTCCAACCAGTGCTGCTCAAAGTCAGTCGTGGGATAGAAGAAAGCGTCAGCAGGCCAGTCGAGTTGCTCAAACTGGGGGCGTGCGCCCAGGCTGGCGAGCGCATCTTCGAAATAAACCCGGTCGTCCGTTTTGAGCAAAAACTCCCCGCCTGGAGGAAGGATGCGAGCGAGACCGCTGAGGAATTCATCCTGGTTCACCAACCGACGTGCGGCGTGGCGCTTTTTCGGCCAGGGGTCAGGGCACAGCAGATGCAGGCGGGAGACGCCGCCGGTGGGCAGCAGCCAGCCCGTGGTGTAGCCGCTTTCCAGCCGCATGACATGGGCATTGGTCAGTCGCTCCCGGTTGATCTTCCGGCTGGTCTTGGAGACCCGGCCCAGCATTCGCTCCACACCCAGAAAATCCCGCTCGGGGTGCTCCTTGGCCATGCCGACCAAAAAGGTGCCGTCGCCACAGCCTAGCTCCACCTCCAGGGGACGGGCGGGGTCGGGGAAAATTTCATGGGCAGCGAGTTCGCGAAAATAGTCAGGCGGAATAAAGAGGGACATTACGAATACAAATCAGCCGTGACTTTCGCCGCCATGCAACGTAATCCGTATGCTTGTGGCAATTGTCACTGGCCAACCGAACCCTGAGACTGACCCGTTTATCATGAACCGCCGCCTTTTCATCACCACCACGGGAGCCGCTGTTGCAGGCTCGCTGATTTCCACGGGGGCGCAGGCCGCCTCTACCATCACCCTGGAGCAGGCAGCCCTGCCTTACCCTCCTGAGGCCCTGGAGCCGCATATTGATGCCACCACGATGAACATCCACTTTGGCAAGCACCATGTGGCCTACATCACCAATCTGACCAAGGCCCTGGAAACGGCTAAAATCCAGACTAGCAACGTCGTGGACCTGATTTCCGATCTCTCGAAAGTGCCGGCCGATTCTCTCGCCGCCATCCGCAACAACGGGGGCGGGCATGTGAACCACACCTGGTTCTGGCAGTGGATGGCCCCTGCGGGCAGTGGCCCTAGCGCTCCGGAAGGAAAGCTGGGCGAGGCGATCCAGAGCAGCTTTGGCAGTGTGGATGATTTCAAAAAGCTTTTCGGAGAAGCTGCGACGAAGCGTTTCGGCTCCGGGTGGGCCTGGCTCATCGTCAAAAAGGACGGCAAGCTGGCCGTCACCTCTACCCCGAACCAGGACAATCCCCTCATGAAGGGCCTGGTGCCAGATACGGATCTGGGCACTCCTATCCTGGGCCTGGATGTGTGGGAACACGCCTACTACCTGAAGTATCAGAACAAGCGCCCTGACTACATCACCGCCTGGTGGAATGTGGTGAACTGGACCGCTGTCGCCAAAGGATACGAAGCCGCCAAGGCCTGATCCTATGGCTGCTTTGATCGAGGTCAGGCTCACGGAGTTGGCTCAGTTGTTCAATTCCATGGACCCTTCGCCGTTCCATGAGCGTGACCTCGATCATGATGCTGAGGAATTTATCGTCAGTTGGGCGCAGGAACACGCCCGAGGGGAGGATCTGAAGTTGGTTGTTCATCTGACCCGGCCGCCTGCGGATGGTCCGCCAGATCCTCAATTGGTTGAAAATTCCGTGCAACACTACTTCAGCTACCGTGCCGAACTTCTGTGGCGTGAGTTTCGTCAGTTGATGAAAGAAGGTCGCTTGAGCTTGCTAGTGGGCCTTGGCTTTTTGGTTCTTTGCCAAGCTGGCATTTGGCTCCTGCATCTCCCAGCCACTGGGGCGAGTCAGCCGGTCCATGAGTGGGGGCTGCCCGGACTCAGTGTCCAGCTTCGGGCTTTTTTGCGTGAAGGCCTGACCATCGTTGGTTGGGTGGCCATGTGGCGCCCGTTGGAGATTTACCTGTATCGCTGGTGGCCTTTGCTTGGTCGTCGTCGGCTGTATCAGCGGTTGGCCTCAATGGTGGTGGAAGTGCGCCTTCCCGCTTGATTGAACGAAGCTTTCTGGCCTGCGTCTACGTAGAGTATGACCGTCATGAAACGACTCTCCTTTATCGCTGCACTTTGTGTCCTGCCGCTGACCGGACTTGCTGAAGACAAAGTCAAGCATGTGGATGCCGAGAAAGCGGCCCAACTGGTGGCCGAGGGCAAGGTGACGGTCGTGGACGTGCGCACGGAGGACGAGTTCAAGGACGGCCACATCAAAGGCGCGGCCAATGTGGACCTTCTCTCAAAGGACTTCGTCAGAAAGCTGGAGACGGTGGACAAGTCCAAGCCCGTGCTGGTGCATTGTCAGGCCGGTGGCCGCAGCACTCGTTCTTTGCCTAAATTGGAGCAGGCTGGCTTTACTGAAATCTACCACCTAGATGGTGGAATGGCCGACTGGGTGAAGGCGGGCAAACCCGTGGAAAAATAAAGCCCGTCCAGATTGGTGGGGCAGGGAACTGGGCACTCCGGCTCCTGCTATTCCTTCACCACTTTGCCGCCCAGAGAAAGGATGCGGGCTTTGCCCTTGGCATCCTCAGCTTCTGCGATCTGACCGTTGCGCACATACATCTGTGACAGGCCGGTCCAAGCCAGAAGGTCATTGGGCTGTAGTGTCGTGGCCATCAGGCCTGCACCGATGGCTTCTTTCACTTCACCCACTTTCAGCAGAGCCATGCCCAGGGCCTGCCAGCCATCGAAAAACTGAGGGTCGCGGGCCACACATTGCCGATAGATGGCAATGGCTTCCTCCAGTTCGCCAACGGCCAGATGACCGTTGGCTTCATCAAACAAATCTTCGAGAAGGATCGTGTCGCTCATGGTTCTACGTTCCTTCAGGTCTTAAATCAGGCCTGGGTAATCAGCATCTTGGCCTTGGACTCACCACGGCGGCGGGTGAACCAAGCTTCAAACAGACGGGTGCGCTCCTGGTCGGCACGGCCGGTGCCCATGTTTTCACGCAGGGCTTTGCTGTCATCGCGCTTGCGCAGTTCCTTGGCGCTCACATAGACCAGAAGGGAACCTGTTTCCGTATCAATCGCCTTGGTGAGTTCACCGGCAGCAGTGTCGCGGGCCTGGCCGGCGATGACGTTGCTGCTGGCCACTTCCATGGCAGGCTCAGCAACGGTGATGTCGGTCAGAGGGGAAAGGGTCAGTTTCTTTTCCTTGGCCAGATCTTCGATTTTCTTGCCAGCCTTCAGGCCATCGGCCAGGGCAGTGCGTGCTTCATTGGCGGCCTTGGTGAGGGCTTCCTGGGCCTTCTGGCTCACCAGGGTTTCCTTGACCTTGTCTTTCACTTCAGCCAGTTCCTGCTGCTTGGGTTCTTCCACCTTGGTCACGGAGAAAATGTAGTAGCCGTTGCTGCCCTGCACAGGATCGCTGATCGGGCGCACTTCCGGATTGGTGGCGAAGATGGCATCCACGAGTTCCTTTTCCGCCTTGAGGGCTTCTGGGGGACCCTCCTTGGTGAAGAGGTCTGCCTTCAGAACGGTTTCATTCAGGGTCTTGGCAATTTCTTCAAACTTAGCTGCAGGCTTGATGCTGGCGTCGTTGAATTTGTTCACGCGATCCACCACGGCTGTTCTGGCTTTCTCCTGCTCTTCAGCGGGCTTCTTGTCGTCGGCTTTGGGGTTTTCGAAGTACACATAGCTGACAGCACGTTTGCCTGAGGTCTTGTAGCCTTCCTTGTTCTCGTCGTAGTATTTCTGGATCTCGTCATCTTTGACGACGGCGGTCTTTTTGAAGTCTTCCAGATTGAAGGCGATGGTGTTGACCTTCAGCGTCTGATACTCGCTGGCGTAGGCTTTTTCAGCTTCCAGAGGGCTGGCGGTGTAGTTCTTGCCAATGAGGTCACGCAGCTTGTTGAAGCCAATGCTCAGCTTCACGATTTCCAGAAGGTCGACGCTGTTGAAGCCATTGGCCGCCATCATCTGTTCCACGCTGTAGGCACGCTCCGCACTGAAGGCCCCGTTTTCCTGGAAGGTCGGCAGCTTTTTCATCGCTTCTTTGGCCTCGGCGTCACTTGAGTGGATGCCCAGACGATCCATCTCATGCTGGAGGACGAGCTGGTTGATGACGATGTTGTTGGTCTGGTCTTCCTGGGAGCCGATGCGGGAAAGGCTAAGCAGGTCGAACATTTGCAGACTGTAGATTACCTGCATCCGGCGGCCCAGACGCTGGGCTTCGGCGATGGTGTAGTTACGGCCATACACCGTGAAGGCTTTGTCCGTGGGCTGGCCCTCAAGGCTTTCCGGACCACTTCGCATGCCACCCCAGACGGAGAAGCTGATGATGATGATCACGGTGACGGTGATGAGGAAGGCACCACGGTGGCGGCGGAAAAATTCAAGCATGGCTGGCGGAGTGTGAAACGGGCGCGCAAGTAAGCCGCTGGCCTCCATAGGGCAACCGGAAATTCAACAACCTAAGACGACGGCGGAATCGGGCCCTGCGGAGTTTGCCCTGTATCAGGGGCCAAACCGTAACGAGAAGAGGTCTGCCTCCAGCATGGAAAAGTGCAGCCGCACCGGCTGCCCAGCGAGGGCGGACAGTTCGCGGCCGCCTTTCCATCGCACGGCGGTTTCGATTTTGTCACCTTCCACAGCTTCACAATCGGCCAGGGTAAAGCCCGGGATCTGCTGACCTTCAGGCGTCTGGATTTCCACACGGAGGCTGCCTGCGGCGCTGGCGCTGAAATTGAGCAGCAGTTTCTTTCCTGAAAATGTCAGTGCTCGTGTGGTGAAACTGCCCGTTTCTGCTCCGGCGTGGACGGAGGCAAAGCCGTCCGTCCGCAGCACATAGCGATCGCCGCTGCGATGGTAGATGGACATTTCCTGCGGCCCGGTGGGCAGCACATTGAGCGCCACATAGTTGGCCCGGTTGATCCATTGCTCCGGATCCAATCCTGGGCGGATATAGGCTTCGGTAAAAGTGCGATCGTATTTTTCCGAACCTGCACGGCTGGTCATGAATAAAATGTCCGTGGAGTTCACGCTCGTCTCACTGTCCCGTGCTTCGCCTTTGCCCGGAACATAGCGCGTTGGCAGCGCAATGTAGAGGTGCGGGGCCCGGAAGTAGGGATGGGTCATGTTGGTGTAAAGATGCTCGCCCGGCCGGTTGGGCTTCATCTCGATAGGGTCGCTCCAGGTCACGAAGTCAGTGGAGGTCGCCCGGGTGATGCTGCGCAGCCGTTCTGGGTCCGTCCACGTGCGGAAATAGCACACGTATTTTTGTTCGGCCTCAGACCAGAAAGACACATTGGGAGAGTCAAATGCATGTCGCCATTTTGGGCTGTAAGGGATGGCCTCAGCCTTGCGGGTCCAGCGGATTCCATCCGCCGAGACAAAGGCAAACAAACCTCGGCCTGGCGTGGTGCTGCCACGTTTGTCGCCGGGACCTGGGTAACCTGCCAGCGCTTTGTAGCGTTCTTCGGCAGGCACGCCTGGCCGGGAATCGAGGAATGGCATGAAGTTGGTGAGAAAGGGCGGCTGGTTGGCCAGGATCACATTGTTTTCCTTGCTGTCGCTGATCTCGTGCAGGCCCTGGTTTGGGAAGGTCCACTCGTGGCCATCCTGACTTTCTGCGTAGTTCACCGTCTCACCTGGATGCCCGCTGTGGAAGGGGCTAGTGTAGGCGGGATCACTGCTTCGATACCACGCCCGGAAGAGCGCACCGTCCTTGATGACCGTGACCATATGCTTCACGGGCAGCGGGGACTTTGGCCTCGGGGCCTTGATTGGAGCATGCATTTTCAGCGTGGTGCCCTGCATGTCTTCGATGAGGAACTTGTCCACGAACAGTTCCAGCCGCGAGCCCAGGGCGATGGGCTTGGCTGCCTCCGCCGCAGGCAGTCCGGACCGGGATGCCGTCAATGCGGCCAGAAGCAAAAGGGGTAGGATCTTCATGGAGATCCTACCCAAACGTGTCGCCGGGCCTGCCTTTGCAAATAGACCTTGGAATGTCTCTTAAAAGAGGCTGCCCGAATAGTCGCTCGGCATGCGCCAGTCGCCGCGCGGAGACAGCGCTACGGAGCCTACCTTCGGCCCATCTGGCATGGATGACCGCTTGAACTGGCTTTGCACAAACCTGCGCAGGAAGGTGGCCAGCCACTTGTCCACCACCTCGGCCGGATATTGATCTGCAAAGGCCTGCGCGGCCAGAAAGCGGATCTTGGCCTCATCGCAGCCATGGCGGATGAAGTGAAAGAGGAAAAAGTCATGCAGCTCGTAAGGCCCCACGGTATCTTCGGTCTTCTGCTTCATGCTGCCATCGGCGGCGAGGGGGAGGAGTTCCGGGGAAATCGGGGTGTCAATGATGTCATGCAGGATGGCTCCGGCCTCCGTGGCATACAGCTCGCTGGCGCACCATTCGATGAGGTATTTCACCAGGGTTTTGGGCACACCGGCATTGACGTGGTACATGGACATGTGGTCGCCATTGAAAGTACACCAGCCCAGCGCGGATTCTGAAAGATCGCCCGTGCCGACCACGATGCCGCCTGTCTGGTTGGCCACATCCATCAGCACCTGCGTCCGCTCCCGGGCCTGGGCATTTTCATAGGTCACATCGTGAAGGCCTGCGGGATGGCCGATGTCCTTAAAATGCTGCTCCACAGCCGCACCGATGCCAATGGTCCGCAGCGGAATGTGCAGTGCCTCGGCCAGTTTTTCGGCATTGCCTTTGGTCCGTGCGGTGGTGCCAAAGCCGGGCATCGTGATGGTCAGGGCGGCCTCACGCGGCAGGCCTGCACGTTTCAGCGACTCGATCATCACCAGCAAGGCCAGGGTGGAATCCAGACCGCCTGAAAGACCGAGCACCGCCGTCTTGCTGCGCGTCTGGCGCAGCCTGCGGGCGAGGGCCGTGGCCTGAATGGCAAAGATCTCTTCGCACACGGCCTGGCGGTCAGATCCGGCAGGCGGGACAAAGGGATGCGCAGACAGCGGACGAAGCAGAGCAGGGGAGACTCCAGGCTGGGTCTCACCCAGACAGAAGGTGATGCGCGAGTAAGACTGCGTGGCGGCGGCATCCCGAAACGCCGTGTTGCGCACGCGCTCATGCTCCAGCCGTTGAAGGTCCACATCGGCCAGGGCTGCACGGGTCTCAAAGGCAAAGCGCTCCGTTTCGCCTAACAAAGAACCGTTTTCGGCAATGAGACCATGGCCTGAATAGACCGTGTCCGTGCTCGATTCCCCCGCACCTGCGCTGGCATAGATGTAGGCCGCCTGGCAGCGCGCACTTTGCTGGGAGATGAGCTGGCGGCGATAGGTAAACTTGCCCAGCACCTCATTGCTGGCCGAGGGGTTGGCCAAAAGAGTGGCCCCGGCCAGAGCCGCATGGCTGGAGGGAGGGATCACCGTCCACAGGTCTTCACAGATCTCCACCCCGAGCACAAAGCCGGGCAGGTCGGTGGCTTCAAACAAAAGGTCGGTGCCGATAGGGATACCGTCTGCCTCTGTATGAGTGTCCGTCAATGTGGTGGCCGGGGAAAACCAGCGCCGCTCATAAAATTCGCCCGAATTGGGAAGAAAAGTTTTTGGCACAAAGCCCAGCACCTCACCATCGGCAATGACAGCGGCCACGTTGTATAGTCGCCCTTGTACGATCAGTGGCAGGCCGACCACGATGCAGCAGCCCAGGCCGGCATTCGCCTCCGCCAGTTGTTTGACTCCGGCCAGGGCCTGTTGCTGGAGGCTGCGCTGATAAAAAAGATCCGCGCAGGAATAGCCCGTGAGACACAGCTCTGGAAAAACAATGAGGCGGCAGCCCTCGCTGGCAAGGCGCTGCATTTCCGTGCGAAGCGTGGCCACGTTGGCGGCCACATCGCCCAGTTTCAGCTCTGGAGACACCGTGGCGACACGCACAAAACCATGTTGTTCACGGGGGCACAGAGACGGGTTGGGGTCGGGCATGACAGAAGATAACACGACTCCATCATCCGGCATCGAAGAAAAAACACCTTGCATCTGCGCCCTCTCTCCCGCACACTTGGTCTGTTCCTGGTTCTCTCAACCAGGTGAACACTGGTGACTGCTCCGGCGATTGGAGCTGTGATTTCAAAAAGCCAAGGCTCACGAAATCCTTTCCTGCGACAGGCCTCGGCCCGTTTCAGAGCAGACACCGCGGCAAGGCCGCTCTTTACCATTTCCATTCATTCATCCCGAACGGGACCCGCCGCCCGCGAAGCGCCGGAGTACCCTTCCATTTTCCCCCAACCCCAGACATCGCAACATGGCAGGACATAACAAGTGGTCCAAGGTCAAGCACATCAAGGCCGTGGTGGACGTGAAGCGTGGCAAAGTCTTCAGCAAACTTTCGAAGGAGCTGACGGTGGCCGCGAAGAACGGCGGGTCTAACCCCGATCTCAACGCTCGCCTGCGTTCCGCCATTCTGGCGGCACGTGCGGCCAACGTGCCGAATGACAACATCGAACGCGCCATCAAAAAAGGGGTGGGCGAACTCGAAGGGGCCGCCATTGAGGAAATTACGTATGAAGGCTACGGCCCCGGTGGTGTGGCGCTGATGGTGGAAGTCGTCACCGACAACCGCAACCGGGCCGCCAATGACCTGCGGGTGCTGTTTGGCAAAAACCAGGGCACCTTTGCCGATGCCGGCAGCGTCGCCTACATGTTCACTCGGCGTGGAGAGATCCGCATCGAGAAAGGCTCCCTTACTGAGGATGCTGTTACCGAACTGGCCCTTGAGGCCGGTGCTGACGACGTTCAGGACGATGGGGACGACTGGATCCTCTACACCACTTTCGAACAAACCTTCCAGGTGGCCAGTGCGCTGCGTGAGAAAGGGGTGACCACCAAGTCACAGAACCTCATTTATCAGCCCAGCACCACGGTGACCATCACCGATGTCGAACTGGGCCGATCCATCATCAAGCTCTACGACGTCCTCGACGACTACGACGATACCCAGAACGTGCACGCCAACTTCGAAATCGCCGATGAGATCGCCGATGAACTGTCCTAACCAATTTTGAAAAAACCATGAGCGAAGAACTCCTGCTCGATCTGTCTGCCCCCCAATCCAAGCCTGCCAAAAAGGCCGCTGCCAAAAAAGCTGCCCCGAAGAAAACGGCGGCAGTTAAAACGGCGGCCGTAAAGGTCGCCCCAACCAAAAGTGTGGCGGCGAAAAAGCCTGCGGCGAAAAAGGCGGCGAAAGCTAAGGAACCCGCCCCCCAGGCTGAAGCGGAGCCTGTGCAGCCAGCACCCGTGGCGCCTGTGGCAGAGACTGCCCCGGAACCGACACCCGAGGTGAATGGCACGAAGAAAGCCAAGCCTGTGCGCAAGTCTGCAGTGCTGAAAAAGGCGGCTGAAATGCTGGCCCAGATGCAGGCTGCCGAGGCTGCACCGAAAGCTGAAGCCCCTGTTGCCAGCGCTCCCGCTGTCGAAGTTTCCGCTCCAGCGCCAGTCGCTCCAGCTATCGTTGAGCCGATGGCTCCCGTGGTGGAAGAGGCCCCCGTGGTTGCCGCACCGGCTCCAATCGCTGTTGCTGAACCTGTGGCCCCACAGCCCCAGCAGCCACAACGCCATGCCGACCATCAGCATGCCCCGCGCGGCCAGGGCCAGGACAGCAATGGCCAGCCCAATGGTCCTTCGGGAGACGGCCAGCCCCAAGAGCGCCGCAAATCCAAATTCGAGCGCTGGAAAGAGCGTCGCGAACGTTTCCGTCAGGAAAAGATTGCCCGTCAGCAGGCGAATGGTGGCAATGGAAATGGCAACGGCCAGCAGCAGCATTCCCAGCAGCCGCGTCATCAGAATCAGGAAGTCCAGGCGGGCGGTGATGAGGAGCGCAATCGCCCCTCCGAAATCCCTCTTGGCCCGCCCGAGCCTGCCGATGGCATCCTAGAACTGACGCCCAAAGGCTACGGATTCCTGCGCCAGCGTGACCGGATGTACATCCAGCACCCGAATGATTCCTTCATTTCGGCCGATTTCATCCGCCAGTATGGCCTGCGTGAAGGCATGCAGATCAAAGGCGTGGCCCAGAAGGGCCAGCGCGGTCTTCAGGTCACTTCGGTGGCCGAAGTGAACGGCCGTGTGCCTGAGTCTATTCGCGACCTGCCTTTGTTCGAAGAGCTGAAGGCGACCAACCCTACCAAGAAGATCCAGCTTGAGACTTCGAAGGACCGCCTGACCACACGTGTCATTGACATGTTTACACCCGTGGGCCGTGGCCAGCGTGGCTTGATTGTCGCCCCGCCACGGGCAGGCAAGACCACTATGCTGCAGCACATCGCCGAGGCGGTGGTGGCCAATCATCCCGGCATGCATCTCATGATTCTGCTGGTGGATGAGCGCCCGGAAGAAGTGACCGAGTTCAAGCGCATCCTGCCCAAGGCGGAAATCTATGCCAGCTCGAATGATCAGGACATCAAGAGCCACACCCGCATCGCTGCCTTTGCGGTGGAGCGCGCCAAGCGTCTCGTCGAGTGCGGTGAGCACGTGTTCATGCTCATGGATTCCATCACCCGTCTGGCCCGTGCCTTTAACAATGCGAAGTCCGGCGGTGCCACCATGAGCGGCGGCATGGGCGTGGGGGCGATGGAGATCCCCCGTCGTCTTTTTGCCGCAGCGCGTAACACCCGTCAGGCAGGCAGCCTCACCGTTCTGGCCACGGCCTTGGTGGAAACTGGCAGCCGCATGGACGACCTCATTTTCCAGGAGTTCAAGGGCACCGGCAATATGGAGCTGGTGCTGGATCGCAAGATTGCCGAGCAGTTCTACTACCCGGCGGTGAACATCTTCAAGTCCGGCACCCGCCGCGAAGAACTGCTGCTGCAGTCCTTCCAACTCGACAAGATTCACATGCTGCGCCGTGGCCTCGCCGGGCATAAGCCGATCGATGCTATCCAGCGTGTGCTGACTCTTATGGAGCGCTACCCCAGCAATGCCCAGATGCTGGTGGATCTGCCGAACAAGAGTTAGGTTCAGGCCATCAGGCACATCAAATGTCCAGCGGACCCCGGTGAAAACCTGGGTCCGTTTTGTTTGGAACTAGGCTTCGTCTTTTCCTCACACGACCGCTCATTTTATGCCATAGTAGCAGGCCCGTGATTCAGCATCTCTACGTCCACATTCCCTTTTGCCACCGCATCTGTCCTTACTGCTCCTTTTACAAGCACCAGCACGGCAGCACGGACATGGCAGGGTTTGTTGAGGCCGTCTTGGCCGAGGCTAAGCGCGAACAGGCCACCCGTGCCCTGGACCTCCGCACCGTGTATTTGGGGGGCGGCACGCCCACGGCCCTGAGTGAAAAACACATGGAGCGCCTGCTTTCGGGTCTGCGTGAGATATTTGATTTCTCCCAGGTCACCGAATACACCAGTGAGGTGAACCCCCGCACCATTACCGCCTCCAAAGCGGCCATTATGCGCAGCCAGGGCGTCTCCCGCATCAGTCTCGGTATCCAGGCCTGGGACGAGCCCACTCTGAAGATCCTGGGCCGCGATCACGCACCGGCAGATGCCGAAGAAACGTACCAACTTCTGCGTGGGGCGGGTTTTGACAGTGTCAGCCTGGACCTCATGTTCTCCATACCGGGGCAGAGCCTGCAAACCTGGAAAGAAACGGTCGAAAAAACCATCTCCCTGCAGCCAGACCACATCTCTGCCTACAATCTGAACTACGAGGAAGACACGGAGTTCTTCCAGCGCCTGCGCAAAGGCCAGTATCAGGAGGACGAAGGCCGCGATGCGGAGTTCTTCTACCTCGCTCTCGATCTCCTGGAAGCCTCCGGTTATCAGCATTACGAGATCAGCAACTACGCCAAACCTGGCTTCCGCTCCATCCATAACGAGAGTTATTGGTTAGGCGAAGAATACCTGGGCCTGGGTCCCAGTGCCTACTCCACTGCGGCGGGCCAGCGCTGGCAAAACATTGCCGATACCACTCGCTACATGGAACTCATCCAGGCGGGGCAGGGGACTGCTCAGCCTGGCGAGGAATTGACCGAGGATCGCCGCCGTACCGAGCGATTTGGCCTGGAACTGCGCACCGTCCGCGGTCTCCCGGCAGATCTCGTGCTGCCAGAACAGCAGCGGATGATGACCACCCTGGAAAGTGAAGGCCTGCTCACCCTGAAAAACGGGCACATCATCCTCACCCGCGAGGGCAAGCCCCTCGTGGACTCCATTGCCGTAGCCCTGATGGGCTAGGTGAAGGGGCGCGTGGTTTTTGGGAGGTGACTGAGCCCAGTTGGTGTTGCCCCAGGGCGGTGAATGCGGTTTTGCAGTGGTAAAAGGCTGCAAATCAGTTAAAGACACGGCCCCATTATTCGTCTGACCATGCAACCTGCCCCTGAACACACCGAATCCGAGCTGCTTCAATTTCGCCGTCACAAGCTGGAGGAGCTCCAGAAACGTGGCATCGCAGCGTTCGGCGGCAAGTTTGAGGTCACCCATGCCCCAGGCACTCTGAAAGCAAATTTCACCGAGGGGCTGGACGTCCGTGTCGCGGGCCGCATTCTTTCTCGTCGCCAGATGGGCAAGGCCACTTTCTTTGACATCGGCGACATCACCGGCCGCATTCAGTGCTACCTCAGTAAAAATGATGTGGGCGATGAAGCCTATGATCTGTTTGTCCACCAGATTGACATCGGTGACTTCGTGGCCATCGAAGGCCTGAGCTTCGTCACCAAAAAGGGTGAAAACTCCATCCACGTGAAGGTTCTCACGCCAATGAGCAAGGCCCTGCGCCCGCTGCCGGACAAGTGGCATGGCATCGCTGACCGTGAGATCAAGTACCGCCAGCGTTACCTGGACCTCATTTCGAATGAGCAGAGCCGTGAGATCTTTGTGACCCGCAGCAAGATGGTTTCCGAGATCCGCAGCTTCCTCAATGGCCGCGATTTCCTGGAGGTGGAGACCCCGATGATGCAGGACGTTCCCGGCGGTGCCGCTGCACGCCCCTTTGAGACCTATTTTAACGCGCTGGACCAGAAAATGTACCTGCGCATCGCGCCGGAGCTTTACTTGAAAAGGCTGCTCGTGGGTGGTTTTACCAAGGTGTATGAGCTGAATCGCAACTTCCGCAACGAAGGCGTCAGCCGCCGTCACAATCCCGAATTCACCATGCTGGAGGCCTACTGGGCCTACTCTGATTTCGAGCAGATGGCGGATCTGGTGGAAAGCCTCGTCTGCCACCTGGCGGAGAAGTTCTGCGGAGGCCTCAAAATCAAGCGCAATCGCGTGACCGAAATCCGCGCCATCCTGTTCATGATTCCCCGGCTTTGCCAGGAGCATTCCCTCGTTCTTTCTGCTGAGGCACAGACCGAGTTTCAGGCTGTCATTGCCATGGCCCACAAGGCCCTGAATGAGCTGGATCACGAAAAAGCCGCCTCCATCGCCCAGACGACCCGGGCGGAAGTGGCCCGCTTCCTCGGTGTCTGTGAAAAGGAGCTGAATCCTGGGCAGAAGGGCTTCTTTGACGCCATGCTGGCCAAGCTGGATGTCCTCAGCGAAGACGCTTTCATTGATCTCAGCCGCCCTTGGAAGCGCACGCCTTATCGGGATCTCGTCAAAGGTGCCGCCGGGGAAGACTGGTTCACCCTCAGCAAAGAAGCCAAAGTGGAGCGTGCTCAGGGCCTGGGTGTTCATGAAATCCACGCCGGGGATGAGCATTACGAACTCGACCAGAAAATTTTCGAAAAGCTGGTCGAAGAAAAGAGCTTCAATCCCCTCTTCGTCACCCATGTGCCCAAGGAACTAGTGCCATTGGCGAAGCAGAATACCGCGGACGATTCCGTGGTGGATGTCTACGAGCTAGTGATCAATGGTCAGGAGATCAGCCCCGGTTATTCGGAGCTGAACGACCCTATCGTTCAGCGCCAGCGCCTGGAGCACCAGGCCGGCGAAGAGATCCAGAAGATCGACGAGGAGTTCATCCTGGCTCTTGAGCACGGCATGCCGCCTGCAGGTGGCATTGGCATCGGCATTGACCGTCTCATCATGATGCTCACCGGGGCCGAAAGCATCCGCGATGTCGTCCTCTTCCCGCAGCTAAAGCGCAAGGCTGACTGACTTTGCGAGGTTGATCACGGGCCCGCAAAAGCGTAACCTTTTGTCGGGCTCAGCCGTTGACATAACCAAAAGCATTGTGAGTAAACATCACCATCATCATCACGACGGCTGCGTTCGTCAGGAGCCGGAAAAGCTCCTGCGCGAGTCCCTGGAGCGCGCCCGTGCCGCCGGGCTGCGACGCACCAAGGCGCTGGAGGATGTGCTCTCCATTCTCATCCATGCCTGCCAGCCTTTGACGCTGGCCGACATCGCTGAGTCCGACCAGCTTGGCAGCGGGGCCGACAAGGCCACCGTTTACCGCCTTCTCATGAAGCTGGAAGAGCGTACCCTCATTCGTCGGCTAGGCCTGCATGACCGGGCCGCCTACTACACGATGATTCTTCCAGGTGAACACAGCGACTACCTGATCTGCAATGATTGCGGCAGGATCGAAAAACTCGATATTTCCTGCCCGGTTCAGGCCCTTGAGAAGCAGATTGCCAAAAAATCTGGCTTCAAAAAGCTCTATCATGAGCTTGAATTCTTTGGTCAATGTCCGGATTGCGCCGTCTAAACGGCCTTTTTCAGCAGCCAGAGCTCCTTTTAGGGGCCTGCAAACGCCTACTGGGCGCACGAATGCAGATGCCAGGGCAGGGAAGGGCGTGCCGATTTAGCCTGCCTAACTGCTTTTCAGTGTAAATAACTGACGGCGATTATTCCACGCTGGTGGTTCGCGCAGGTTGCTTAGCTGTCGCCTATCTTTCCTCCTTTCCGGTTTGCCCGCCGCTCTGGAAAGCCCTTGAAATAAGGGTTCCAGCGCAGACTAACCAAAAGCGTTTCAATTCATTTGGGATAAAAACACCCTAGATTGAAACGTATTTAATTAACTTGTATTAGAGATTTTCTTGTGAAAAACTTCACAAACAAACGAAAAAGATCTTGCACAAAAGAGGATCTAAACCAAAGTGCCCGCTCCCCGGCCCAAGCACTCCCCGTGAGTGCTGGCTAATGATTCACGAGAGTGAGTCTTTGCTATCGGAGCAGTGAACCGGAAAAACACTGTGCTAGACCCTCTCGAGGGTGGTTGCACTGTCGCTTTCTGATTCCATGCCCGATGAGGCCATTAAGGAACGGAATATTTTTCAGACCATGCCCACCATCAATCAACTCGTCAGACACGGCCGCAAAGATAAAGCGGTGAAGTCGAAGTCGCCTGCGCTTGAAAGCTGCCCGCAGCGTCGCGGCGTTTGCCTTCAGGTCATGACCCGCACGCCAAAGAAGCCTAACTCGGCTTTGCGTAAGGTTGCCAAAGTTCGTTTGACGAACGGCTTCGAAGTTATCGCTTACATCGGTGGTGAAGGCCACAACCTCCAGGAACACAGCATCGTGCTGGTCCGTGGCGGTCGTGTGAAGGATTTGCCGGGTGTGCGTTACCACATCGTCCGCGGTACCCTTGACTGCTTGGGTGTCGATAAGCGCCGTCGTGGCCGTTCCAAGTATGGTGCCAAGCGTCCGAAGAAGGGTGCTGCTGCCGCCGCTCCTGCCAAAGGCAAGAAATAAGCCTTTGCTGAATTCATCCCTCCGTTAAGCCCACCACGATCCCTTACCCGTTATGGCCCGCAGAAAACGCGTTTACGACAAGCCTGTTCACAAAGACTCTCGCTATGATAGCGAGCTTGTGGCTCACCTCATTGCCCGCGTCATGCAGAGCGGCAAAAAGTCCCTCGCTGAGCGCATTGTATATGCCGCCATTGAGCAGTTGAATGAGAAAACCGATTCCATTGATCCTCTGGATCTCTTTAATCGTGCGATCGAAAACGCCAAGCCCAAGGTTGAAGTCAAGGCTCGTCGTGTCGGTGGTGCTACTTATCAGGTGCCTCTCGAAGTCAATCAGTCCCGCTCTGAGTCTCTCGCCATGCGCTGGATCGTTGGTTATGCTCGTGGCCGCAAAGGCGTCCCGATGCACCGCGCCCTCGCCAATGAGCTGAAGGAAGCTTCCACGGGTCAGGGTTCTGCCGTCCGTAAGCGTGACGACGTTCATAAGCAGGCTCAGGCCAACCGCGCCTTCGCTCACTTCCGCTTCTAATAGCGGCTCTTCCCACTACGCTGCCCGTTCACACCACACTTCTTCTGTCACATGTCGAATCCTAACTCCCCCAACCGCGAATATCCTCTGGAGCGTACCCGTAACATCGGGATCTGTGCTCACATTGACGCGGGTAAGACTACTCTGACCGAGCGTATCCTGTTCTACACGGGCATGATTCACCGGATTGGCGAAGTCCATGATGGCGCTGCCACCACCGACTGGATGGAACAGGAAAAAGAGCGCGGCATTACGATCACTTCCGCGGCTGTGACGGCTCGCTGGAAGCAGTTGAAAGAGGAAGGCATCTATAAGATGCGTGAAAACGAAGACATGCGTGTCAATATCATTGACACCCCTGGGCACGTGGACTTCACCGCTGAGGTGGAACGTTCCCTGCGTGTTCTCGATGGTGCCATTTTCGTTCTTTGCGGTGTGGCTGGCGTTCAGCCTCAGTCTGAAACAGTGTATCGTCAGGCTGAAAAATATGGTGTGCCGCGTATCGCGTTTGTGAACAAGATGGACCGCACCGGTGCCAACTTCGACAACGTGGTCAAAGACGTTCGTCAGAAACTGGGTGCAAATGCCTGGCCTATTCTTATCCCGATCGGTGCTGAAGACAACCTCTCCGGCCAGATTGACGTGGTGAACAACAAGGCGATCATTTACAATGATGACGACCGTTTTGGTTCGACTTACACCGTTCGTGAGCTCGAAGGGGCTGAAATCGCCAAGGCCAAAGAAGCCTATGATGGCCTTCTTGACCAGGTTTGCAGCCATGATGAAGAAATCGGCATGCTGTTCCTTGAAGAACAGCCGATCTCCATCGCCCAGCTCAAAGAAGGTCTTCGCCGCTGCGTGATCGCCAACAAGATTATCCCGATGGCCGGTGGTTCCGCCTTCAAGAACAAAGGCGTTCAGTATCTGATTGATGCTGTAATTGACTATCTTCCCGGCCCTCTCGACATCGCCCCTCAGAAAGGCCACGTCATTGATGAACCTGAAAACGAAATCGAAGCCATCCCGGATGATAACGGCAAGTTCATTGCCCTGGGCTTCAAACTCTGGTCTGACAAGTTTGGTCGTCTGGTTTTCTTCCGCGTGTACTCCGGCTGCGTACGGAAAGGTGACACGATCTACAACCCCCGCACCCGCAAGTCTGAGCGTGTCGGCCGCCTCATCCAGATCCAAGCCAGCGTCCATAAAGACATCGACTGCTGCTATTCTGGCGATATCGCCGCCCTTGTGGGTGTGAAAGATGTTCGCACTGGCGACACTTTCTGCGATGAAAGCCTGGACGTGCTTCTTGAGCCTCCAACCTTCCCAGAACCCGTGATCTCCATGGCTGTCGAGCCGAAGACAAAGGGTGACCAGGAAAAAATGGGCAATGCCCTCCAGCGTCTGTCTGAAGAAGATCCAACCTTCTTCGTCAAGACGGATGAAGAAACCGGCCAGACCATCATCGCTGGCATGGGTGAGCTTCACCTTGAAATTCTCTGCGACCGCCTCAAGCGCGAGCACAAAGTGGAAACGAACACAGGCAAACCCCAGATCGCCTATCGTGAGACCCTCACGCAGGAAGCGGATGGAGACGGCAAGCTGGTCAAGCAGTCTGGTGGTCGCGGTCAGTATGGTCACGTGGTGATCAAGGTCCGCCCCGGCGAAAAAGGTTCCGGCATCGTGGTCGAAAACAAGACTGTCGGCGGCACCATCCCGAAAGAATTCATCAACCCATCCAAAGCTGGTTGTATTGAGGCAGCCCTGAATGGCATTATCGCCGGTTACCCGGTGATCGATATGCACATTGACCTGGTTGACGGTTCGAGCCATGACGTTGACTCCAACGAAAATGCTTTCAAGATGGCCGCCATCTTCGCCGTCAAGGACGCCCTGAAGAAAGCCAAGTGCATCCTGCTCGAGCCAATCATGGCGGTGGAAGCCTCCACACCCGAAGATTATCAGGGTGACATCATGGGTGACCTTAACCGTCGCCGTGGCAAGATCCAGGGTATCGACACCCGCGGTACCACCGCGATCGTCCGCTGCGAAGTGCCTCTGGCCGAGATGTTCGGCTACTCGACCACCATCCGCACTCTCTCCTCTGGTCGCGCCAGCTACTCGATGCAGCCTTCGCACTTTGAGCAGGTTCCCCAGCAGATCGTTGAGCAGATCGTCGAGCAGCGCGGCGGTGCCAAGAATTAAGCCCCATTTCAAGTTAACACTTCACGGACACACGCCATGAGCAATCAGAGAATCAGAATCCGCCTCCGCGCCTACGACTACCGCGTGCTTGACAAAAGCACCGCTGATATCGTCGAGACCGCGAAGCGCACGGGTGCCAAAGTGGCCGGCCCGATCCCTCTTCCGACCCGTATCGAGAAGTTCACCGTGAACCGTTCCCCGCACGTGGACAAGAAGTCCATGGACCAGTTCGAAATCCGCACCCACAAGCGCTTGCTTGACATCGTGGACCCCACCTCCCGCACCGTGGACGAGCTGAAGAAGCTCAATCTCCCTTCCGGCGTGGACATCACGATCAAAATCTAGTCTCACCCCGCGAACGACTCCCCAGGAGGTAAATCACTATGTCTTTAGGATTGATTGGCAAAAAAATCGGCATGACGAAAGTCTATACCGACAAAGGCGAAGCCATCGCCGTCACAGTTGTGGACGTCAGCGGCAACGCACTGATCCAGGTGAAGCAGGCATCGGGCAAGGACGGCTACAGCGCAGTCCAGGTCGGTTACGATGACCAGAAGGAAAGCCGCATGACGAAGCCCGTCCTCGGTCACTTCAAGAAGCACGGCGTCAGCGCCAAGCGCATCATCAAAGAATTCCGCGTCACTTCTGACGACCAGTTGCCTGCAGCCGATGCAAAGATCGACGCTAGCCTGTTCAGCAATGGGCAGTGGGTTGACGTGATCGGCACCACCAAGGGCAAAGGTTTCCAGGGCGTTGTGAAACGCTGGAACTTCGCCGGCCAGCCGCAGACCCACGGTTCCATGATGCATCGTCGTCCAGGTTCCATCGGTTGCCGTCTGACTCCCGGTCTCGTCTGGAAAAACCAGAAGATGCCTGGTCATGACGGTGTGGATCGTGTGACCACCCAGAATTTGAAAGTCATCCAGAGCCGCCCTGAAGAAGGCGTGCTTCTCATCAGCGGCGCCATCCCTGGCAACAAAGGCAGCATCGTCGTGGTGCGCCCTGCCAAGAAGAAGCCTGCTCCAGCAGCCCAGTAACCCCGAGGAATTGAATCATGTCAGCAACCGTACTTTCCACTGAAAGCGCCAAGCAGGCCAGCTTGAACCTCGTTGAGGGTCATCAGGGCAAGCAGGCACTTAACGACGTCCTCGTCGCCTACCGCGCCAACCGCCGCCAGGGTAACGCCCACACCAAGTCTCGTGCAGAAGTTTCCGGCTCCGGCTCGAAACTCTGGAACCAGAAGGGCACCGGCAACGCCCGTATGGGTAGCAAGCGCTCCCCAATCTGGTCCGGTGGTGGTGTCGTCTTCGGCCCCAAGACCCGCGACTGGTCCAAAAAGACCACCAAGAACGTTCGTAAGCTTGCCTTCCGCACCGCTCTTACCGCTCGTATCACCGACGGCGCCATCTCGACCATCGCTGGTTTCTCTGTCGCCGATGGCAAAACCAAAAGTTTCGTGAGCGCCGTGTCGGCCCTCTCGTCCGCTAAGAAGACTCTGATCGTCGGCGCGTTCGACGAACTTACCTTCCGCTCCGCACGCAACGTGCAGAATGTTCAGCTCATTTCCGCTGAAGAGGTCAATGCAGAACATCTCCTGCTTTATCCGCAGGTCCTCGTGATCGCTGACGCTCTCCCAATCCTTGCCCGGAGGACTGCAGTCTAATATGAAAGATCCGCAAACGATCATCCAAACGATCCGTCTCACTGAAAAGGCCACGATGCTTGGCGAAACGAACAACGAGTACGTGTTCGTCGTGCATCCAAAGGCTAATAAGTTGGAAATCAAGCAGGCAGTCGAGAAGCACTTCGGCAAGAAAGTTGAAGCTGTTCGAACCGCCAACTATGCAGGCAAAGCCCGTCGCGAACGTCGTGCTGATTATGGCCGCACCAATCACTGGAAGAAAGCCATCGTGCGTCTGAAAGACGGCGAGCGCATCGACCTCGTGTAATCCTCAATTTCGGTAACCCTTTAAACAGAAAGACGCAGAGCCATGGCGCTGAAAACTTTCAAGCCCAATACCCCGTCCAACCGCTACAAGGAGTGGAACTCCTTTGAGGAGATCACTAAGGACACCCCGCAGCGCAGCCTTACCGTTGCTCTTCGTAAGTCCGGCGGTCGCAATAACACTGGTCGCATCACCACCCGTCACATCGGCGGTGGTCATGAACGCCGCTACCGTTTGATTGACTTCAAGCGTGTCCGCCGTGACGAAGCCGCCAAGGTGATTGCTATCGAATACGATCCAAACCGCTCCGCCCGCATCGCACTGGTGGAATACAAGGACGGGCAGCGTGCCTACATCCTTGCGCCAAACGCCCTTCAAGTGGGTGCCAGCGTGATGGCCGGTGAGAAGGCTGCTCCAGATGTGGGCAATGCCCTCCCTCTGCGCAAGATCCCTCTTGGTACTTCTATCCACAATGTGGAACTCACCCAGGGTCGTGGTGGTGTTGCAGCCCGCGCCGCTGGCCAGGCAGCCATCCTCTCTAACCGTGAAGGTGAATACGCCCTGGTGCGCATGCCTTCTGGTGAAATCCGCAAGATTCACGCTGAGTGCTACGCCACGATCGGTCAGGTCGGTAACACGGAGCACATGAACGTGGTTTCTGGCAAAGCTGGCCGCACACGCTGGCAGGGCACCCGCCCAACCGTCCGCGGTATGTGTATGAACCCGATTGACCACCCGAACGGTGGTGGTGAAGGTCGTTCCAAGTCCGGTGGTGGTCGTCAGCACCTTCTCAGCCCATGGGGCCACGCGAAGGGCGAGAAGACTCGCAACAAGAAGAAGGCGACGAACAAACTTATTGTTCAGACCCGTCACGCTAAGAAGTAACCTGTTTTTCCGAATCCTGATTCAATAGCCCTATGGCACGCTCACTCAAAAAAGGACCTTTCGTCCAGCAAGCCCTGCTCGACAAAGTGGACAAGCTCAACGACGCCGGCCAAAAGCGCCCGGTGAAGACCTGGGCCCGCAGCTCGATGATCACTCCTGACCTTGTTGGCCACACCTTCTTGGTGCATAATGGCAAGGACTTCGTGAGCGTTTATGTCACGGAAAACATGGTCGGACACCGTCTTGGTGAATTCGCCCTGACGCGTATCTTCAAGGGCCATGGTGCCCACACCGTCAAGGCTGCTAAGTAATCTTCGAAAGCGCTCCGTTCTACTCCTGCACTTCATGTTCTCTCGTCTTCATCACCATCTAGCCCGGCGCGCTTCGCTGCTTTTTGCAGCGGTGGCAGTGTTAGGTGGTGCCCAGGCGCAGACCGCTTTTGAGCTTCAGGAGTTGAACATGACCCTCCAGGTCGCCGCCCAGAAGATTCAGGCGCTGGAATCCCAGCTCGCCGCCTCGAAAGACAAAACAGATGCGCTGACGCAGAGTGCGGCAGCCGCTAACCAGGAAGCCAACGACCTCAAGGATCGCTACGAAAAACTTCGTGGTCTTCTCGAAGGTCTCGGAATTGCCGCCCTGGAAAACTCGACGGATCAGACCCAGGGGCGTCTGCTCTCCGCCATCAGCGATCTCCGGATCGCTGAAACTTCCCGTCAGAAACTGGCTGACAGCCTGATGGAGCTCGCTGAAGCTTCCTTGCAGTTCGCCAAAACCGTCCAGACCCCGGACGCTGCTTCCAGTGATCGTCTTTCCAAGGCACTCACCAAAGCAGAAGCGGTTCTTATCGCTGCCGCTGCCCCCGAAGGTACGGCTCCTGCCGAACCAGCAAATCTTCAGGATGCGCGCATCGTCAGTCTCAAGCCGGACCTCGGCATTGCAGTTTTGTCAGTCGGATCCCGTGATGGCGTGAAGCCTGGGATGCCATTTGAAATTTATCGCGAGGACAAACCCATCGCAAAAATCCTCGTCACTGAAGTGCGCAGCTCTGTTAGCGGTGCAGTGGTTCAGGAGTTAGCAAACGCAACTGATCCGGTGAAGGTCGGAGACAGAGGCAAAGTGGATATCAACAGATCATTCTAAGGTTATGGAAGTGCGTTCAATCTATAAATACGCCCGCATCTCGTCGCAGAAGGCGCGTCAAGTCACACGGGCAATCACCGGTATGCCGGTGTCACAGGCTCTCAGCGTTCTCGACTTCACCCCAAAGAAGGCCGCGTTCCTGGTGGGCAAAGTTCTTCGTTCGGCTGTCGCCAATGCGGAAAACAATCATGAACTGGATGCCGATGAACTCGTCGTCCGCAGTGCCGTCGCTACTCCAGGGCCAGCCCTGAAGCGCATCACGCCACGTGCTCGCGGTTCTGCATCACCAATCAAAAAACGCATGACGCACATCACCGTCGTGCTCGGCGCAAAACCGGAAGAGGCTGAAAAGCCTGTCCGCAAAAACCGGTCTCCAAAGGCCAAAGTTGCCGCTGAATAATCACTCAGACACCACACACTGATTTATGGGACAGAAAGTTAATCCAATCGGCTTCCGCCTCGCGGTCTCTAAAGACTGGCGCTCCAAGTGGTATGCTCCTGAGAAAGAGTACGCCGATGCACTGCATAGCGACCTTGCAATCCGCAAGTACCTCAAGGAGAAGCTCATGCAGGCCGCCTTGTCGAAGATCATCATCGAACGTGCCTGGAACCAGGTCCGTGTCACCCTTCACACCGCCCGTCCAGGCTTGGTGATCGGCCGTAAGGGCCAGGAGATTGAAGTGATGAGCCAGAAGGTCTCTGAAATGTGTGGTGGCAAGCAGGTGAAGATCGACATCTTCGAAATCAAGCAGCCAGAACTTGACGCCCAGCTCATCGCTGAAAGCGTCGCTGTTCAGCTTGAGCGTCGTATTTCCTTCCGCCGCGCGATGAAGCGTGCCGTTCAGACCGCCATGGACATGGGCGGCGAGGGCATTCGTATCCGCGTCGCAGGACGTCTCGGTGGCGCTGACATCGCTCGTGCTGAGCAATATCGTCAGGGCAAGGTGCCTCTTCAGACCCTTCGTATCCCGATCGACTACGGCTTCACTGAAGCCCGCACCGTTTACGGCATCATCGGCGTCAAAGTCTGGATGAACCGCGGCAACGCCCCTGAAAACACCACACCTCGCAATGACCGTCGCCGTGAGCGCGGTGATCGTGGTGGCGACCGCAACAGCGGTGGCGGTGGTGCTGGCGGCATCGGTCGTCGCGGTGGTGAGCGCTCCGGCCCGCCACGTTATCAGCAGGGAGGCCAGTCCTCCTATCAGCAGTCCCAGGCTCCTGCCGCTCCAGCAGCAGATGCCGCTCCTGCAGCAGCCCAGTAATTTTTAAAGTAACCCCCTTTTCAGGATTCCCAACAGGAGTTGACTTATGGCCCTTCTTCCAAGTCGTGTAAAACATCGCAAGACCCAGCGCGGCAGCCGCTCTGGCACCGCATCCCGTGGCAACAAACTCGACTTCGGTGAGTTTGGCCTTCAGACCCTGGATCGTGGCTGGATCAAAAACAATCAGATCGAAGCTTGCCGTGTTGCGATCAACCGCTTCCTCAAGCGTAAGGGCAAGGTGTTCATTCGCATTTTCCCTCACAAGCCTGTGACTGCCCGTCCGCCAGAAACCCGAATGGGTAAAGGCAAAGGCTCCCCAGAATTTTGGGTGGCAGTCGTGCTCCCAGGGCACATGCTGTTTGAAATCTCTGGCGTGAACGAGGCCACTGCCCGTGAAGCCAGCCGTCTCGCCGCCAACAAACTCGGCCTGCGCACACGTTTCGTGAGCCGCGCTGCTTCCATCTAATTCCTCGCACCTGACCTATCATGAAGATCCAAGAACTCCGTGAACTGTCTGTCGACGAGCTCAATGCCCGTCGGCGTGAGCTCCGCCAGGAAATGCTGAACCTCCGTCTGCAGCAGCAGAGCGGTCAGCTCGAAAACCCATCCCGTCTGAAGCTCCTTCGCCGCGAAGTCGCCCGCATTGAGACCATCGTTACTGATCGTGCTCAAGCCGTCGCCAGCAAGGCAGCCTAAGCTCCATCGCAATCCCCTGACCTTTTTCCAAAATCATGAGTGAGGCTACAACCGCAGAAGCGCAACCTATCAAGGCCCCCGTCCGCAAGGAACGTGTTGGCATGGTGGTGTCCGACAAGATGAACAAGACCATCGTGGTCGAGGTGGAGCGCCGCGTGCCACACCCACGGTTCAAGAAAATCATCCGCAAGACTTCCAAGTTCTATGCGCATGACGAAAGCGAGCAGGCCAAGGTGGGCGACAAAGTGCTCATCGTTGAGTGCCGCCCCCTGAGCAAGCTCAAGCGCTGGAACCTGGTCGAAGTGCAGAAGCACTAACCGGTACGAGACAGTTCAACCCATTCATCTGAGGAAGAAAAGTTATGTTGCAAATGGAGTCGTCAATCCCGGTGGCCGATAACACCGGTGCCCGAGTCGCCAAAATGATCGGTGTGCTCGGCAAAAAGAATACCCGTTTCGCTTACGTCGGTGATATCATCACCGCTCACGTTCGTGAATCCACCCCGACCGCCAGCGTCAAGAAGGGCGAAGTCGTCCGCGCCGTCGTCGTCCGTACCGCGCACCCAATCCGCCGCAATGACGGTTCGATCCTCCGTTTCGACCGGAACGCGATCGTCATCATTGACAAAGACAACAATCCTAAAGGAACCCGTATCTTCGGTCCTGTGGCTCGTGAGCTGCGCGACAAGAATTTCATGAAGATCGTCTCCCTTGCCCCCGAAGTGCTATGAGCCAGATCAAGACCCACGTCAAAAAGGGCGACACCGTCGTCGTCACCTCCGGTGCCCATAAAGGCGCACAGGGCACCATCATTGAAGTGCAGACCGCCAAGAACCGTGTTCTTATCGAAGGCGTGCGCATGATCAAGAAGACCGTCAAGCCTTCCCAGGAGCGCCCAAACGGTGGTATTATCGAGCAAGAAGGCCCGATTCATATCTCCAACGTCAAGCTTGCTGAAACAAAAGCAAAATCGACGAAGAAGACAGTTGCGAAGAAGAAGTAGTCAACGAATATGCTCACCCCCTTTGTTTCGCGCCCCGTCTTCGCGTGGCCTGCAAAGGAAAGGAAGCTCAGCCAAATCTGATCCATGGAACCCCTGCTGCAAAAGCTCTATAAAGATACCGTTCGCGATGCGCTCAAAGCGCAGCTCGCTCTCGAAAACGTCCATCAAGTCCCCAAGCTTGAAAAGATCGTCATCAACTGCTCCGTCGGCTCCCAAGGTGAGCGCAAGCAGGCCATTGAGGATGCCGTTAACGAAGTCACCCTGATCACCGGCCAGAAGCCCGTCATCACTCTCTCGAAGAAGGCCATCGCCAACTTCAAATTGCGTGAAGGTGAGGCTGTCGGCGTCAAGGTCACTCTTCGTGGCACCCGCATGTATGACTTCCTCATGCGTCTGGTGAAGACTGCTGTGCCACGTATTCGTGACTTCCGCGGTGTTGCTCCAAAAGCTTTTGATGGCCGTGGTAACTATACCCTTGGCATCAGCGACCAGTCCATTTTCCCTGAGATCGAGCTCGACAAGGTCAAGCGCACTCTGGGCTTCGACATTACCTTTGTGACTTCGACCAACAGCGATGATCATGCGCGTGAATTGCTGCGCGCTCTCGGCATGCCGTTCCGTGGCAAGACCGCCCAGTCCAAGCCTGGTGAGTCCGCCGAAGCCGCCGCTTAATCCTAACAGCCGATATTCCGCGTCCCATGACTGACCCGATTTCCGATTTCCTTACCCGCATCCGCAATGCAGCCTCCGCAGGCCAGCAGGAAGTGTTTGTGCCTTTCTCCAAAATGAAGGCCGAGCTGTCCCGCATCCTGCAGGAAGAAGGCTACATCTGGAGCTACGAAGTGGATACGAAGGAGACTCATCCTCGTCTCAAACTGAAACTCAAGTACCAGGGCAAGTCCCCGGTCATCCGCAGCCTGACCCGCATCAGCAAGCCTGGTCTGCGTAAATATGTCGGCTCCACCGAGATCCCTCGCGTGCTCGGCGGCCTTGGCATCTCCATCCTGTCCACCTCCCGCGGCATCATGACTGGTGCCCGTGCGAAGAAAGCCAAAGTGGGCGGCGAACTTCTGGCGCAAATCTGGTAACACGAGGATCATCATCATGTCACGAGTCGGTAAACAACCCATTTCTCTCCCGGACAAGGTCACCGTGCAGATCAGCGCCACTGGTGGCGTGGTCGTCGAAGGACCCAAGGGCAAGCTCACCTGGACACTCCCAGAGGGAGTTTCAGTCACGAACGAAGGCAAAGAGCTTTCGGTCACCCGTTCCAGCGAAGACCGCAAGGTCCGCGCTATGCATGGCACCAGCCAGCGCCTGATCAGCAATATGATCGAAGGCGTCAGCAAAGGCTACACGAAGAACCTTGAAATCCATGGCGTCGGTTTCCGCGCCGCGGTGAAGGGGAGCGTGATTGATCTGAACCTGGGCCAGTCGCATCCACGTCTCCATCCGATCCCTGCCGGTGTGAAAGTCACTGTCGCAGACAACACGAAGATCGCGATTGAAGGCATTGACAAGCAGGTCGTCGGGCAGCTCGCCGCTGATATCCGCGCCTATTACCCGCCAGAGCCTTACAAGGCCAAAGGGGTTCGTTATGCAGGCGAGCAAATCCGCCGCAAGGCAGGCAAGAGTGTGAAGTAATAGGAGGAAAGTCATCATGGCAGCGAAGAACCGCAAACTCACCCGCTCGCGTATCCACGCGCGCATCCGCAAGACCCTCAGTGGCACTCCTCAGCGTCCACGTCTGGCAGTTTATTTTTCGAACTCCAACGTGTATGCTCAGCTCATTGACGACGTGGCAGGCAAGACCATCGTGTCTGCTTCCACGAAGGAAAAAGGCTTCGGCGAAAGCCGCGCCAACAGCGTTACCGCCGCCAAGGTGGGACAGGCTGTTGCTGAGCGCGCCCTGGCCGCAAACATCACAGCCGTGGTTTTCGATCGCGGTGGCTTCACCTATCACGGCAAAGTGAAAGCACTTGCCGACGCCGCCCGCGAAAAAGGTTTGAAATTCTAATCTCGACGAATCCCATTTATGGCAGCAGCTACATTCAGTCCCGCCAACGGTGAATCCTCAGGCGATTCCCGCCCGGACTCCATTGAAAAAGTGGTGCACATCAACCGATGCGCCAAGGTCGTTAAAGGTGGTCGTCGTTTCAGTTTCTCCGCACTCGTTGTCGCTGGTGACCAGCAGGGCAAAGTCGGCTGGGGCTTCGGCAAGGCTAACGAAGTCGCTGACGCGATCAAGAAGGCTACCGAATCTTCACGCAAGAACATGAGCCGCGTGCACCTGAACAACAACACGATTCCTCATGAAGTGATCGGTGAGCACGGTGGCGGTCGCATCATGTTGAAGCCTGCAACTCCTGGTACTGGCATCATTGCTGGTGGTGGTGCACGTGCAGTGCTTGAAGCAGCAGGTGTCAAAGACGTCATTGGTAAGTCGCTGGGTTCCAGCAACCATGCCAACGTCGTCAAGGCAACTTTGGCTGCTTTGAGCGCCCTTCGCCCGAGAGACGAAATCTTCCGCGCTCGCGGTAAAGAGATCAAAGAGAAGAAAGCTCTCTAATTGATCCCCAAGTTCAAAGTTTAATTTTCAAATCAGTATGCAACTCCAAGACGTCAAACCTCGCCCAGGGGCGAAAAAGCGCCGCAAGCGCATCGGTTGCGGTGAAAGCTCCGGCCACGGCAAGACTTCCTGTAAAGGACACAAAGGTCAGAAAGCCCGCGCAGGTGCTGGTATCCGTCCAGGCTTTGAAGGTGGTCAGATGCCACTTCACCGTCGTCTCCCCAAGAAGGGGTTCAGCAATGTTCAGTTCCGCGACGTCTATGAAGTCGTGAACGTGAGCGCTCTGAATGCCTTCGAAGACGGCACGGTGATCAATGAAGTTCTGCTTCGTGAGAACAACATCGTCAACCGCAACTGCGATGCGATCAAGATCCTGGGTTCTGGTGACCTCAGCCGCAAGCTGACCATCGAAATCAAGAATGTCAGCGCCTCGGCCCGCGAGAAGATCGAGAAGGCTGGCGGCACAGTCGCAGCCTGATCATTTCAGATCTAACTCAACCCGTCAGCGGGCCAGTCACCAATCAACCTTTCCGGTTGTTAGATGGCTAGGCCCGCTTTCTTATACTCCCCTTTCTCATGATTTCTGCTTTTGCCAACAGCTTCAAAGTCCCTGACCTGCGTTCCCGAATTCTGTTCACGCTGGCGATGATCGTCATCGTCCGCATCGGTGCTTCCATCACCCTTCCGGGCGTGGATGTCACCGTGCTCGACGAGTGGATCAAGACCCGCACGGCGGACGCCGGCTCCGGAGCTGCTCAGGTGGCTGCGCTGTTGAACGTTTTTAGCGGTGGTGGCCTGCAAAACTGTGCCATTTTCGCCCTCGGCATTATGCCCTACATCAGCGCTTCCATTATGCTACAGCTCCTCACCGCCGTGGTGCCGAGACTCAGCAAGTTGGCCCGTGAAGATGGTGGTCGGCAGAAAATCACCCAATATACGCGCATCGCGACCATCGTCCTTTGCCTTTTCCAGGGTTACCTGCTAGCTCAGTCCTTGCAGAATCCTGGTCAGAACATCTTCCTGGGTGGTCTGAATGAAACCATCGAGCGTCTTCAGCGTCCTTTGGTGCCAGATTTTAGTTTTTGGGGCTTTGTGGTTCCTTCCGTGATTACCATCACTGCAGGCACCATGCTGATGATGTGGCTTGGCGAAATGATCACCGATCGCGGCATTGGCAACGGTGTTTCCCTACTGATCTGTGTGAACATCGTCTCCGACCTTCCGGGGGCCATGGTGCAGGTGTGGCAGACTTATGTTGGTAACGTGGATGGTGACATGAGCAAGCCAGCGACGCTGGTCCTTCTCCTGGCCTTCATGATTATCGTCATCGCAGGTGTCATTGCTTTGACCCAAGCCACCCGACGAATTGTCATCCAGTACGCCAAGCGTGTGGTCGGTCGTAAGGTCTATGGCGGTCAGACTCAGTATCTGCCCCTGAAAATCAATTATTCTGGGGTGATGCCGATCATCTTTGCCCAGGCCATCTTGCTTTTCCCTTCTTCCATCATCGCTTCCATGTTCCCAGATGTGGGCTGGGTGCAGCGTTTCTCCCAGGCTATTGCTTCTGGCTGGATCTATTATGGTCTTTCCGCCGCGTTGATCTTTTTCTTCAGCTACTTCTGGGTCGCCACCATGTTTCAGCCCACGCAGATCTCTGAAGACCTGAAAAAGAGTGGTGGTTATATCCCTGGCATTCGCCCAGGCAAGCCAACGGCCGACTTCCTCGATTTCACGATGAGCCGCCTCACTTTTGCAGGTGCCATCTTCCTCACCGCTCTTTATGTGATGCCTGGTGTGATCAGTGCCCTCCTTGGCATTGCCCCGCAGACCGCTCAGTTCTTTGGCGGTACCAGCCTCCTCATCCTTGTTGGCGTGGTTCTTGACGTCATGCGTCAGATCGAAACCCACCTGCTCAAGAGCCATTATGACGGTTTCCTTAAAAAGGGACGTATCCGTGGCCGTTTTGACCGCACGCAGCAGACGGGTGAAGTGGCCAATCCGACCACCGTTGCTGTCCTGTGGACTGGTATCGCTTTGATCACCCTTTTGGGCGTGGCTTGGCTGATCTACAACAAAGGCATGTGATCTGATTCATGGGACTTCTCAGCAGCAACAACAAAATTCCGATTCGTCACGGTGCCCAGCAGCAGGGGATCCGTGAGGCTTGTCAGATGGCCCGTGACGTTCTGCTTAAAACGGCGGCTCAGGCCCATGTTGGAGTTACCACGGGAGAAGTGGACCGCTATGCGGCTGCTGAAATGAAGGCCCGAGGCTGCAAAAGTGCCTTTCTCGGTTATCGAGGGTTCCCGGGTAATATCTGCATTTCCATCAATGAAGAGATCATTCATGGTATTGGCGGCCCTCGTGTGATCCAGGATGGAGACGTCGTGAAAATTGATGTCGGAATCGAGTACAATGGCTGGATCGGCGACAATGCCCTGACTGTTCCCGTCGGTAATGTGGCCAAGGAAACCCTGCATCTTTTGGCTGCCACTGAAGAGTCCCTTCACATTGCGGCCAACCATGCACGGGATGGCTGGATGCTCGGTGATCTTTGCGCCTCGGTTGAAGAGCACGTGATCCAGTATGGCTATTCGGTCGTGCGAGAATTTGTAGGACACGGCGTGGGTCGGAAGTTGCACGAAAAACCCGAGGTTCCGAATTACGGAGTCAAAGGAGAGCGTCCGCGTTTGAAAGCTGGCATGACACTCGCGATCGAACCTATGGTCAACATGGGAACGGGTAAGACGCGGGTTCTCGCTGACAAATGGACTGCCATCACCCAGGATCGTAAACCGAGCTCGCATTATGAGCACGTGGTGTTGGTCACGGAAGGCGAGCCGGAGTTGTTAACCTTCCGTAAACGCATGTTCCCCAAGGGAGTCAATGATTTGACACCTTTGCCGGTGAGTGAGTTGTTTTGAGCTTAATCACAAGTTTGATGAAAAGGGTGCCTCTGAAAAGTGGCACCCTTTTTGTTGTTAGTTATTCACTTTGGCTTTCATGATCATTGTAGCCTGATGTGCGGAGGGAGAAGGGCAGGGGAGATCTCATCAAAAACAGCCATGTGATTATTGAGGAAGATATCTGGCCTTCTGATTGTAAGTCTTGGCGCTATTTCGAATACCCAGTGGCGATTGACAAAGACCTTTGTTCGGTAGCTTTCAGGATCATGCTGGCGACGCCATCCGTGGGTGGTTTTCACGCCGAGAATCAACCAGCCACCTCAACTCAGAATCAAATTCATCCCGGATTATGCAATGGACTAGATGAAGGGGCGGCAGGCTTCGATATGGTGGATGATGCAGTCCAGCTAGGGTGCTTTTTGCGATGCAGTGAGAGCTTGATCACTCGTTTGCCCGCGTAATGGTCCAACCATCCGTCTGTTGCAAAGCAATAAGATCTCAGCGTTGCCAAGGTCGCTAGGTTGTGACTTTTAAGACCCAAATACCGAAACAGGCTCAGTAGGTTATAAGCCGCCATGATGAAGTGGAAGGAGGCTTTCGTTGCACAAAAGTCCTGCAGGCAAAACGTCTTTAGCCGAAGTCCTGCTTGAGCGCCTTGATCCGTTTTTCATAGTCCGCGCGGTTATTGTAAATGTTCCAAATCTGCTTGAGCGCCAGATCGAAATTGGTCACATACAGGCTGAACCGATAGTCGGGCAGGTCCTCAAAGAGTCACTTGCCCCTGGCCTGCGGATGGCGGCTTATCTGTTTGTGCACGACGATGTGCCGACGCGCCTTGGCCTTGGGATCGGCAGGCTGGTGCCGCCATACTTTAACCGCGATGTCGGGGTAGACTTCCACCCCATCCTTCATTCCGTAAATCTTGTTCTTCCGTTTGGCGTAAGTTCGCGCGGCGACGATGCAGTTATGGCTCCGTTCTTCCAGGACGCTGTGTATTTTTGGTGTAAAAGCCGCTATCACCACGCATCAGAACCACTTCACCCCGCCATTGCCTCATCAATGATCTCGCGCATGAAGTCCATGCAGCTTTAGCACGCCGCCATGTTGCCCGGCCACAGCTTCAGCCTGGTTCATTTCATCTTCTTCTGCGAGGGGACTTTACTTATCCAGCAGACCCTGGAGGCTTCCTAAGCCCGATGCGATGCCCCGCTGCCAGTCGGTCTTCGATTTCGGCTAGCCGGCATGCTGTTTCTTCAGTGGTTCTCTGGGCTCATGGATTCGATGGGTTTGAAATCCGACAATCGCTTAGACGAATCCATTCCTTAGAGTCTCTGTTAGGGAGTCTCTTCTGTGTTAATCCGTTGTTTATGAAGTCGCGAAAAAGGACGGAAAGCAAGAATATCAGTTTCTTTGAACATTAATTTTTCTCAAGTTTCTAAATTTTAGAGTGCCATTAGCCCTTCTTTATCAACGACACAAGGAGCAGGTGATTCTTGAAAATGAACTGGATTAAGGCGCAATTGTGGTGGGTTTCGCATATTTGACAGTCATAATTATTTTCAAGATCGCTAAAATCTGCAAAAATAGGCTTGCCGTCATGGTAATTATATAGCAACTTCGACTCAATTCTGATTTTGCTCAATTGCTCGCAATGACTTCGAGCAATCTTCATTTTTATCACAACACTTTTTATGGCTGAACTATCCTCCCCCGAACTCATGACGGTGAAAGAGACCGCTGAGTATCTGCGCATCCCTCTTCCTACGGTGTACTATCTCGTCCAGCGCGGCCAGTTGCCTGCTGTCCAGATTGGTGGCCGCTGGCGCATTAAGCGCAGTCTGCTTGATCGTGATGTGCTTCGTAAGGAAGATGAGTCAGGCCAGCCCACTGTCATGGTTGTGGACGATGATCCCGCATTGCAGGCCCTCTTTAAGCAGTTCCTCAAGAAAGCTGGCTTTGGACGCCTCGTTGTAGGTACGGGTGCAGAGGCCATCAGCATGGCGAAAAAGCAGCGCTTTGACTTTGTCTTCCTTGATTTGAAACTTCCTGACGTGCCTGGAGACGAGGTGTATTCCCAGTTGAAGGAAATGTATCCAGATCTGCCTATTGTGGTTATCACGGGTTATCCGGACAGCGAAATCCTGAGCAGGATTCTTTCCCATGGCCCTGTGACCGTGATCAAGAAGCCGATCGAATACGATCAGCTTAACAAGGCGGTGAAGCAGCTCGGCCACAAGGGTGCCGAAGTCTGATCGCCCTTATTGATGACCTGTGGAGCCGTCTTGCATCAATGGATGCGAAAGACCTCCACAGGGGCTGATATACCTTTCAATTGTGTGGCTGGGAGTGCTGACATGATGGTGTCGGGAGCAAGTTCCCGGGCGGTATCCGCATCCACCACGATTTCTCCTGCCTGGGCAATGCTGCAGAGGCGGGACGCCAGGTTCACCCGGTGGCCAATGACAGTGTAGCTCAGGCGTTGGTCGGATCCCATGCAGCCGGCTACGACATTTCCGGTGGCGATGCCAATGCCAATCTCCAGAGGGTGTCGGCAATTTTGATTGAGGCTGTGCCGTGCATCGAGCATCTCCTTTGCGCATGCCACGGCCCGTTGGGCATCATTTCCGGTGGTGATGGGCGCACCAAAAAGGACCATGATGAGGTCCCCCACAAACTTGTCCACGATGCCGCCGTGATCATAAGCCACCTGCGTGAGCAGGGTCATGTGTTCATTGAGCAGCTCAATGACCTCATGCGGGGGCATTTTTTCAGTCAGAGCAGTAAAGCCACGGATATCGCAAAACAGCATGGCTACGTCTCGCAGCTCTCCGCCCAGGGCTTCGCGGTTTTCGATCAGTCTTTCCGCTACGGTGCGATCAGCGACGGCGTTCAGGATGCTGCGGTATTTTTCCTGGAGGGCCAATCCAGCGGCCATTTCGTTAAAAGCGTGTGCCAAGTGGCCCACCTCATCCCGCGTCACTGGCACGCGGATGTCATAATTGCCGCGCTGGATCTCTTGTGCGGCTGTCACCAGGTTACGGATAGGGCCGGAAAGGTTACGAGAAATCAGCATTACCAGGGCCAATGCCACCAGGAGTGCGATGATCGTGAGGCTGACGGCGCTACGCCGGAGGTCGTGGATCTCATAGTGCAAGGCAGCCAGCGAATAGAGGTTTACTTGCACTGCCTGAGGGAAGGGGCTTCCAGGATTTAGCACCCTGTAGATGAGCCGATGCGGGGCATTCCCAATGGGCAGCAGGATTTCCTGATTGTCCTGGCCTGTGCGACCGAGCGATTCGGCAATAGCTTTTTCAATGACCTCCTTTTGGTTTTCCGGCACGGAGGTGGAGACCAGCTTTCCCTCGATAAAAATGCCGCCCATGATCTCGCCGTAGTCACTGCGGCGCGTCTGTTCATACAATACTCGGTCGGCGATGGCGGGAAGGGGGAGCCCAAAGACAAGGCCTCCCAGAAAGGTGCCGTCCTGGGGATCCCTTACCGGGGTGATGAAGACCTCGCGCACCTGCTCTCCCCGACGTTCACCCGCTTCGACCAGGAGGTAACCCACCTCTTGCTGATTGAGTATCTCTTCAAACTTGTGATCGCTCAGCCAGGGGATTTTGTCGGAGTTGCGGCGAATTTGCATCGTCTCTACGGACTGCCCTGGAAAGACTGTCACCGCACTGCCGCTGCGTGGCCGCTGATTCATGACAAATTGCCCTTCCGCATTGATCAGGGCGATGAAGGGGGCTGATTGGCCTCCGTTTGGGGGCCGCTGCGGCTCTCCCCGAGGGTTACGCTGCCTGTCATCCCTATTTTCTCCGGGCGGGGGCGATAGCCGGCCCAGGTTGGTGAATTCATTCTGCAGCCGCTCCTGGGCCAGAGATTCCAGGGCGGGTCGCAGATCTCGCCCCGCTTTGGCAAAGTCGCCCTCTTTCATGGCCTGGATCACCTCTGGCTTTTGGGCCATGCGCTCCAGGACGGTGGAAAGGGCGTTGAAGCGGCGGGCCTTGGCCAGCGTCACGGCCGTGATCTGGCTCTCGAACTGCTCCTCAAACAATCGCTGGTAGGTCGCGCTGAACTTCCATTCCGCCAGCATCAGCGCCCCCGTCGTCACTCCTGCGACGACGGGAAAGATCGTCAGGATGAGCTTGGCGCGAAAGCTGGAGAGAAGTTTCATCGGGCAGCACCCTGGATGGTGCTGCAAGGTTTAACTCCGTGTCGAGCCGAAAGCTGCGCAGGAGATGCGAACTGTCTCGTATCGGGCCACTATTTCTTCACGCGCTTCATTTGAAAACTGCCTTCGTCCAGGGCGCACTCATAGGTGGCATGGAACTCATCGCCTTTCACGGTTCCCTGGTAGGTGTACAGTCCACCCGCCCAGCCTGGCATTCGGTGCTGGCCCTCAAACTGGAAATTCTCCGCTCCTTTGCCTGGCTTTACCCGGTGATCCACCCGGTAGGCCCCGCTGAGAAAGCCCGCCCAGGTCGCGTGATAATGGAAGGCATGGTCGCCTTCCTCGTTTTTGACCGGGCCGATGACGCTGCGCAGGCGGCCGTGATGCCCGTTGGATTCACTTTTCCAACTGCCTTCCCAGGCTCCTTCGATGCCTGGCTGCGGGCCGCTTTTCAGGGCCGCTTTCCACTCACGCTGAAAGCCGAGAGTGCAGGAACTGAGCAATGCGCTGAAACACAGGAGAAAAAGCAGTCGAGTCGCCATGTTGGAGGAACGCTCCAAACATGGCTTTTTCAGCAGTCAATTTTGACGGTGAATCAGACCCCGGCCACCACACGCACTTGCTCAGGGGTAATCCCGCGCAGTTGGAAAACACGCAGCAAGGTGTCTTCGATGAGGTTGTTCGGGCAGGAGGCACCGGCTGTGATGCCGATGATCACGGGGCCGTCTTCCGCCAGTTTGTTGGAGTAGCTGGTCTTTTCTGCCTTCAGATGCAGGTCAAAGTGGACGATCTGCTCCAGCGAGGTCAGGCACTCGGCCGTGCGGATGAAAAAGGTGGGAAGCTGCTGCTCGCCGATTTCCACCAGGTGGGTGGTGTTGGAGCTGTTGTAGCCGCCTACGACCAACAGCACATCCAGAGGCTGCTGGAGCAGGAGAAAGAGGGAGTCTTGGCGTTCCTGGGTGGCACCGCAGATGGTATCAAACACCTGGAAATTCTTTTGCGAGGATTCAGGGCCGTCACGGTCTTCGATGGCTTTTTGCAGGCGGCGCTGGATTTCTTCGGTCTCGGACTTCAGCATCGTGGTCTGGTTGGCCACGCCGATACGCTGCAGGTGCAGGTCGGGATCGAATCCTTCAGACAGGGCGCTTGCTCCTTTGAAGCGTTCCAGGAAGGTGGCCTTGTCTCCGCCGCTGCGGATGTAATCACAGACGAAGTCCACGTCTGAAAGGGTTAGCACCACGAGGTAGTGGCCATTGCCTTGGTCGCCCAGCGCACGGGAGGAGGTGGCGCGGGTTTCCTCATGGCTGGCCTTGCCATGGATGATGGAGGTGAAGTCGTTCTTGGCGTAGTTGCGTACGCGTTTCCACACGCTCATTACATCGCCACAGGTGGTATCCACCACCATGCAGCCGCGTTCGGCGATGATTTTCATCAGCTTCGTCTCCGCGCCAAAGGCCGGCACGATGACGACGTCATCACTGTTCAGTTTGGCCAATTCTTCCTCATGCTCACTGACCGGGATGCTGACGATTCCCATCTCGGTCAGTTGGCGGTTCACCTCGGGATTGTGAATGATTTCCCCGAGGAGAAAAACGCGCCGGTCGGCAAAGACGCGGCGCGCAGCATAGGCGAGGTCAATCGCCCTCTCCACTCCATAGCAAAACCCGAAATCACGGGCCAGACGGACCGTTGTATTGCCGATCTGGATGACGCTGCCCTGGGCGCGGATCGCCTCGACCAGGGTGCTGCGATAGTGAGTCTCCACCTCGGCCTGCACACGTTCCATGACTTCCGGCGTGCGTACGTTGACACGGCGGGCGGCGGGAGCTGAGGGGACGGCGGACATCGGTGGAGACGGGATCGGGGCAAGGAAGCGGGAAGGAGATGCAGTGAGCTTAGTAGGTGTAGATTTTGCCTTTCTTGGCATCATCAAACACCTGCTGGCTCAGCATGTAGTTCATCGGCGGGTCAGCCAGGGTGGAGTCATCCAGCACAGGCAGGGTCTTGCCGATGGTGGCGTCTTCAGGATGGCTGGAGGCGATGATCAGAGGGGCACCCTGGGGGACCATGGAGAAGATTTTCTGGGCGGACTTGATGGGCAGGCGCACGCAGCCGTGGGTGCAAGGGTAGGGTTTCACCCAGCCCCAGTGCATGCCGTAGGCGGTCTTGAACTCCATCCAGAAGCTCATCGGGTAACCAGCGCCTGGGCTGCTCTGGCGGCGGCGGTTGGCCTGCTTGCTGTAGATGCGGAAAGTGCCATGTGGCGTGGGGGTGCTCGCCGTGCCGACGGAGCAAGGGGTGGCCAGCAGAACTTCATTGCCCTGCATGACGTACACGCGCTGGGCGCCGGTGCTCAGCTTCACCTTCACGGCGGAAGGATTGGTGACGGCCTTGGCGGGCGGGTCAAAGCTGGTGGAGAAATTGCCGCGCTTCTTGGTGGCGCAACTGCTCATGGTGGCGGCGACCGCAACAAGGGCGATGGCCTGGAGGAGACGACGAGGGGTATTGGCTTTCATGCAGGGGAAATGGTTAGCATGCTCTGGCCGCGTCTCCACTCGTTTTTATTGTCGAGAAAATCTCAGTATTCTTGACGACTGGTTGCGTTTAGTAGCAGCATCCCCCGCCGCATTCATGAAAACTCTGTTCTCCGCCCTTACTTTTTTTGTCATTGGCACCCTTGCGGCCCAGGAGGTGGCCAAAGAAGCCCCGGCCAAGGTAGAATGGGTGCTGTTTGACGGCACCTCCCTCAAGGATTGGGAGGTCGTGGACATGGGCGGCAGCGGCGAGGTGACCATGGAAGGCGGCCAGATGATCATCAATCAGGGCGAGAGCCTCAGTGGCGTGGTGTATAAAAAGATCGAGGAATTACCCCTTAGCCATTATGAAATCACCCTTCAGGCCAAGCGTCTGCAGGGCGTGGACTTCTTCTGCGGGCTTACCTTTCCTATTGGTGATGTAAAAAAGTGCGCCACGCTTGTTTGCGGCGGCTGGGGCGGCAGCGTGACCGGCATCAGCAGCATTGATGGCCTGGATGCTGCCAACAATGCCACGGGCACCTATCAGCGTTATGAAGATGACAAATGGTACACCATCCGCCTGCGTGTGACTCCGGACAATCTCAGCGCCTGGGTGGATGACAAGCAGGTGGTGGATCAGGATATCAAAGGCCGCAAAGTCGCCCTGCGCGAGGGGCCTATTGATGCCTATGCCCCACTGTCACTGACGACCTTCAACACCATGGCGGCGATCAAAAGCGTGCGTTTCAAGGTGCTTACTCCGGCCAAGTAGCCGAACCAGGATGGTAAAGAGACCCTCTTTCGGCACGTCGCTTCCGCAGCAGTTCACACCATCTCATTGCGGTAGGCCGCCGGGGATGTGTTGCGGTATTGCCGCATCATCCGGCTCAAATAGTGGCGGTTGATCAGACCACACTGTTCCGCGATTTCGTCAATGCTGGTATCGCCGTGTCTCAGAAGGCGGCAGGCTTCATCCAGCCGGTAATCCAGCAGAACGCGCATGGGGGCCTGTTGAAGTTCCTGCTGAAAGAGATGGTTCAGATTTCGCACACTCAGCCCCGCGTATTTGGCGATTTGTTCTGCCGTTAGCTTCAGGCTCAGGTGGGTGTTCATGAATTCCATCGCCGTCAGCACACGGGCATCCAGCCGCTGCTGCTCCCAGACGCTGTCGGGCAGGCATTGCACAGCCTCCGCCACCCACAGAATGGAGTGCCAGGGAAAGCGGCCTTTTTCACTTTCTGGGCGGGCCAGTTTCTGCATCAGTCGGCGCATCTCGGCAGTGATGGGAAACTGGTAGATGCCAGGGGCTGCGCGATCTGCCAGCGGCCCCAGGTTGAAATGCGCGTACCATTTGGCGAAGGGCTGGTACGTGCTAGTGCTGAAGGTGGTGTGGGGCGGAATGAGGTAAACGTTGCCCGGCGCGAGGGCTGTTTCTTTCCCATCAATTTCGACGATGCCGCCCGCGATGAGTGGCCAATACAGCCGCCAGTAGGGATCGTGAAACCGCCGCAGTTCCCACTGCTCCAGCTCGATCTTCCGGGTGGTCAGGATGTCCACCGTGACACCGGGCAGGGCTACGGCGCGGTTTCCCACCACACGGTGTGCGGTGCCTGAGGGGACGAGGCTGAGAACGGGTTTTTCCACGGTGGATTGCGAAATTCGACACAAGTCTAGCCAATGGTGGCATGGATGACAAGGGCCGGATGGTTAGCATATGCGTCCTTAATTCCAACCTAACCACGACTTATGGCCGACATCAGCACCAGCGCAGCAGACAAGAAAGAGAAGGAATACTTCGCCAACATCCCTCAGGAGGCCCCGGGCTTCTTCCTCAAGGGCTCTCACCAGTATGACTGGGGTCTCAAGAACCGCCTCAGCCAGGTCTTCAATCCCAAGGACGGTCGCACCGTCATGCTCGCTTTTGACCACGGTTATTTCCAGGGCCCTACCACCGGCCTGGAGCGTGTGGACCAGACCATTCTCCCCCTGGAACCTTACGCTGACTGCTTGATGCTCACCCGCGGCATCCAGCGCAGTGTCATCCCAGCTTCTACTCGCAAAGCCATCGCCCTGCGCGCCTCCGGAGGCACCTCCATGGTCAGCCCCTTTGAGGAGTGGGAAGGCGAACTGGACGGCAAGAAGATCAAGTTTGGCCGCCCCGGCTTTGAGCCTCTCTCCAATGAGAGCACCGCGCTGAACATCGAAGAGGCCATCCGCCTCAACGCCAGCATCCTGGCCGTGCAGGTCTTCATCGGCAGCGCCTATGAGCGCCAGTCCCTGAAAAACCTGACCGACTTGGTGGATGCAGCGAGCCGTTACGGCATCGCCGTGATGGGCGTGACAGCCGTGGGCCGTGCGATGGCACGCAACGCACAGTATTTCCGTCTGGCCACGCGCATTATGGCGGAGCTGGGAGCCAACGTGGTGAAGTGCTACTACACGGAAGAAGATTTTGAAACGGTGACGAGCTGCTGCCCAGTGCCGATCGTGATTGCGGGTGGGAAGAAGCTGCCGGAGCTGGAAGCGCTGAGCATGTGCTACAACGCGATCCAGCAGGGAGCCAACGGGGTGGACATGGGCCGGAACATTTTCCAGAGCGATGCGCCGATCAGCATGATGCAGGCGGTGCGCGGGGTGGTGCATGAAGGGCTGACGCCTGAGCAGGGCTACCAAATGTACAACGACCTGAAGGCCAAGGGCACCAAGTAAGATCATCCTCATGGAACTGAAACCCAATCAAGTCCGGCTCATGATGCTACAGGTGGCGGACGCCATCATTGTGGCCGAGCCGATGCTGTCTCAGGCAGATCGCGATCTCGGTGATGGTGATCATGGCCTTGGCATGAAGCGCGGCATGGAAGCGGTGAAAGCCCAACTTGAGCCCATGGAACCTGCCAGCGTGGAGCAAGTCTTCGTCGCTACGGGCACAGCCATGATGACCAGCATGGGCGGTGCCTCCGGCGCCCTCTTTGGTACGGTTTATCGTGCTGGTGGCAAGGCTGTGACAGGCCGCGAGGTTTTGGATGCTGAAGGTCTGGCCCTATTTCTTCAAGCTGCGCTGGAAGGCGTGATGAAGCGTGGCGGTGCCAAGCCCGGTGACAAGACCATGATTGATGCCCTCGCTCCTGCGGCTGACAAAGCCAAAGAAGTCAGTGGCCAGCCTCTGGTAGAAGCTCTGACGGCCGTGGCCGCCGCGGCAGAAGCCGGTAAGGAAGCCAGCAAGGCGATGATCGCCCAGTTTGGCCGTGCCAAGACGCTCGGTGAAGCCTGCATCGGGTTTCCCGACGCTGGTGCTCTCTCTGTGACCATCATGCTGCAGACGATGCTGGCTTTTGTGAAAGCTGACTAACTGAAAGTGTTTCCAGGTTAAATCTGGATTTCATCAAACGTGGAGCTGGGAAACCGGCTCCACGTTTTTTATGGGCGCTATTCAACGACTCTCAGGGGAGCGTCACCTGCAGTCGCATGAACTGCCGTTTGGGAAACAAGGCGCGTGGCACGGAGGCTGTTGTGCTGGGGCCGAGGAGTCCCTGGTCCACACCGTTTCGAGTCCAGATCACCAAGTTGGGGCTTTGCTCGGCAGCATAGAAAAGATCTGTGCGAAGCCGCACGTAATCCATTTGCAGCCGGTCTTCTGTGAGGCGGACTTTGGGCAACTGCATGACGGATGATTCTTGCGGGTCCAGGCCCAAGGCATATTCGAGGAGCAGGGGAATGCCGTCTTTATCGGAATCCCAGTCATCGGGGACTTCATCGGAGAAGCCCTCCGCCGCCTTCCAGGCTGCATATTGCCCGTACTCATAGACACCGATGTCGGGTTTCGCGCCCAATGGCCGGGAGGTGCCCAGGATGTCTGTGGGGACATTGGCAAGAACGGTGCCCGCATCAATCAAGGGCGATCCCGCCTTGAGCCGATAATCATGGCTGGCCGGATCCACCACCACATTGATGAGCATGACGTTAGGCCGTGAGTTGGGCTCATGTCCAGAGGCGCGCCAAGTCTCCATGGAAATACGCGTGGCTTCTCCGTCTGTGGAGACAAACTGGCCGCCGCCAAAGACATTGTAATCGCTGTCTGTCCAGGCGGCATCGGTGGGCGTGTTCCATGAGTAAGGGCCTTTGGCCGTGGTGGCGTTGTAGAGCAGATTGTTACGCACCTGGATGGGGCCGATGGCATCGGTGATGCGCAGATTGTAGCGTGCAGCGGCGGGGACGATGATGGTGTTATTGAGCACCTGCATGCCTTTGGGGCCTTCGGCACCGCCACCTTTGAACAGGGCGATGCCTGTGGCCTGATTGTTATAAAATAAGTTATTCCGGATGATGCCTTCTTGCAGGCCGTCGAGGTTCATTCCGGCACCACCAATGCTGCCGTTGTTGTAAATGATGTTATTCTCAAACAGTGCGCCACTGATGATCCCATCACCGCCTTGAATGACATCGCCATTCGACCGCAGGCCGGAAGCGACGTTGTCATGCAGGCGGTTGCCCCGGACGATGGGGCGGTCGCCACTGTTGGCTACATAGATGCCGTGTTCCCGTCTGCTACCGTAGCAGTCATTGGCCTCAATGACGACATCGTCGGTGTGGCTGGTGACGATGCCCCAGTTTTCATGGTTGCCAAAAACGCCGTTTTTGACCGTGACATGGGAACCATAAACAATACGCAGGCCCGCCCGGGTCGAATTGAAGGTGCGCAGACCGTCCAAAATCAACCGGGTGCATTCCCAGATCTGGATGTTGTAGGGGTTGTTGATACCCCGATCCGTGGTGGGGGTGATGACTGCATTTCGACCAGGGGCGGTGATGGTGGTGTCTAGGTTGGCGGCACCCTTGCCGATAATATCGAATCCTTTGTAGCTGCCATCGGCGACGATCACCGTGTCGCCGGCGGTTAGAACAGTGATGGCTTTGCGGATTTCGCGGAAGGGCGATTCGATGGTGCCTGTATTCCTGTCGTTGCCCGTGGGGCTGACATGATAGACAGCCCCCTGTGCCAGCGCCCATCCGAAGAGAAGGGGAATGACGCAAACGGCCAGATGGCGGCCAATGGTGGGGGAAAGAAGGATCATCAGCGGGAGGCAAGAGGGAACCGCAGCATGGCTACGGGGTGCCAAGGCCACCGTGACCAATCGTTTGACTGCAAATGCCCCCACAAAGTTCAAGCCGACTTGTCGATTTCCTGCCTCGCAGGGATTTGGACAGAGTGTGTTTCTCTTATGTTACTGTAACAGAAGACGCCTGATTGTAATTGCCCTCGGTTCGCGTTTATGAGAGGCTTGGAAGAACCAACCCCGTTTTGTTACACATGATGTTACGTCGTACTTTGTTAGCCGCCCTGGCGGCCACTGCTCTTTCCACTCACGCCCAGCAGGTCTGGGTGGAGGCGGAGTCCTTTGCCAACCCTGGTGGCTGGATGCTCGACACCCAGTTCATTGACATCATGGGTTCGCCATACCTGCTTGCGCATGGCATGGGCACTCCTGTCAAAAACGCCGAAACCGATGTCACCGTGGCGGAGCCCGGCAGCTACAAGGTTTGGGTGCGCACGAAAAACTGGGTCGGCCCCTGGGATGCTCCCGGAGCTCCCGGTAAGTTCCAGGTCAGCGTGAACGGCAAAACCCTGGACAAAGTGCTTGGCACTGAAGGCAAGGACTGGTTGTGGCAGGAAGCTGGAAGCGTAGAACTGAAGGGCACAGCAAAGATCGCCCTGGTGGACAACACCGGCTTTGACGGTCGTGTGGATGCCATCGTCCTCAGCAAGGATGCGTCCTTTACGCCGCCTGCGGATTTTGCAGCGACCAATGCTCTGCGCAAAAAGTTGTTAGGCCTGCCTGCTGAGGCTCCTGAGACTGAGGAGTATGACCTTGTCGTCGTCGGTGGTGGTTACTCGGGCATGGGCGCTGCTCTTTCCGGGGCACGCCAGGGCTTGAAGGTCGCCTTCATTCAGAATCGTCCCGTCCTGGGCGGCAACGGCTCCAGCGAAGTGCAGGTCTGGGCCATGGGCGGCACCCGCCGTGGTCTGTATCCGCACCTGGGCGAGATCGTGGAAGAATTCGCGGATCGCGCCAGCAACAGCCCTGCGGCGACCCCTGAGGAATTCAATGACAAGCTCAAAGAAGAAGTCGTGAAGGCCGAGAAGACCATTGATCTCTTTCTCAACACGCATGTCTATGCCGTGGAGATGGAAAAGGGCGCTGACAAGAAAATCCGCAGCGTCACGGGCCTGGATACCAAGACGGGCAAGGAGACTCGTTTCCGTGGCAAGTTCTTCAGTGATTGCACCGGTCATGGTAGCGTGGGTTTCCTCGCAGGAGCCACCATTCTCCAAGAGGAAAAAGGCCGCATGGGCATGAGCAACATGTGGGTGCTGAAAAAATCGGCCAATGCCAAAGCTTGGCCAGAAACCCCCTGGGCACTGGATCTGAAGCTGGAAGATTTCCCGGCTCCCAAGGTGATGGAACCTGCCGGTATCAAGAACAAGGCGAACATGACCGGTTATGACCTGGGCTACACCCCCGTGGAAAACTCCGAGGACTATCTGCATGGCGAATGGTTCTGGGAGAGTGGTTTTGACCAGGACCCGATTGATGGCCTGGAGCGCATCCGTGACTGGAACTTCCGCGCCGTTTACGGGGCTGTGACTGCCTTGAAGAAGTTGGCTCCTGAGAAATACAAGGACTATGACATGCAGTGGCTGGCCTATGTGGGTGGCACGCGTGAATCCCGCCGCATCGTCGGTGATCTCATCCTTCCAGGTGAAGACATGGTGAAGGGGATCGTCCATCCCGATGCCTGCGTGCCCACGACTTGGGACCAGGACCTGCACTATCCGAAAGAGCAGTATGCCGTGAAGTTTCCTGAGAATCCCTTCATTTCCCGCGCCCAGTTCGGCAAGCACACTGACCGCAAAAATGGTTATCCAGTTCCTTACCGCTGCCTTTATTCCAAGGACATCGGCAACCTGTTCATGGCTGGCCGCAACATCAGTGTGGACCGTTATGCCCTGGGTAGCACCCGCGTGATGCGCACCTGCGGCATGTTCGGCGAAGTGGTCGGCAAGGCCGCCTGGATCAGCGTCCGCCATCACACCACCCCGCGTGGCGTCTATGAGCAGTATCTGGACATCTTGAAGGACCTCATGAGCCAGCCCGGTGCGATGCGCCGCGACAGTCTGGAAGGTCCGCTTTATCTGCCTGCCAATGCCAAGAAGCTACCTGAGATCGTCAATGAAACGCTGGATCCCAAAAAGCTGGAAGGTCTGGTCATTGATGATGAAGATGCCGAACTGACGGGCAAGTGGACCAAGGGTGAAGGCCTGAAGCCTTTTGTGGGCGACCACTACAGCTATGGCCAGGACAAAGGTGCCAGCGCCAAGTTCTCCTTTGCCGTCAAAGAAAGCGGCGACTACGAAGTGCGCGTTTACTGGCAGCCCCATGAAAACCGTGGCAAGTCTGTCCCCGTCACCGTGCTGAGTGCCGATGGCGAGAAGACCGTGCCAGTGGACCAGACGAAGCCTGCCAATGGCAAGCAGGGAGCTCATACGATCGGCACCTTCAAGTTCAATGCAGGTGAAGAGGCCGCTGTGATCATTCGCACCGAAGGTGCCAAGGGCAACGTGCACCTGGATGCTGTGCAGGTGGTGAAGAAGTAGTTCTTTGGATTTATTCAAAAGGCCGATTCCTTGCGGAATCGGCCTTTTTTGTGTCTTTGGGAATCGGCTTTGCCAATTGCTGGTTAGGCCAGCAGCGGCGGGTGCATCTCAAAGCGGGGGATGCGCGCGCAGACAGGGCGGCCTTGAGTCGTGGTGCCAAAGAAGGAACCCGTGGCTGTGCTTTCGGCCTTGATCACGTGATAGGAATTGTAGCTGAAGGTCTGGCCGGGCTCCAGTTTTGGGAACTGGCCTACCACACCATCACCTTCCACCACGAGGGTGTCGCCATCGGTGTCGCGGACGATCCACTTGCGTCCAAAGATGTTCACCGTCTCCTGAGAGTCGTTGTGAATGGAGACGTGATACACGAACGGGTGGGGCCGGTCGGGCGGCGCGGGCCGCGTCGGATCATACTGCACCTCGTCTACCGTGACGGAGAGTCCTGTGAGATGCTCGAAGCTAACGTTCATTATCTCGCAGAATAGCGGCAAAGGGGCCGGGGGTCAAGGAATGGCCATTTCTCCCTCGGTCGGCCCGGAGGTGCACGGTGGCAGCGGGAGCTGCCATCGTGCCGGCGATGACACTTACTTGGTGCCCTTGGCCTTCAGGTCGTTGTACATTTGGTAGCCCTGTTCAGGCGTCAGCCCTTCATGCACCACCCCGCGCACTGCCTGCATCATGCTGATCGGCGCATCGCTCTGGAAAATGTTCCGTCCCATATCCACCCCGTTGGCTCCCTGCTGGATCGCGTTGTAGCACATGCTCAGCGCTTCCAGCTCCGGCAGCTTCTTCCCACCGGCAATCACGATCGGCACCGGGCAGCAGCTCGTCACCGTTTCAAAGTCTTCTTCCGTGTAGTAGCACTTCACCACGTTGGCTCCCAGCTCCGCCATGATGCGCGTGGCCAGACGGAAATACTGGGCGTTGCGTGCCATTGCACGACCCACGGCCGTCACCCCCATCACGGCGATGCCGTAACGGCTCGCTGCATCCACCAGATCGGTCAGGTTTTTCAGGGACTGGCGCTCATAGGCGCTGCCGATGAAGACCTGCACGGCCAGGATGCTGGCGTTAAGGCGGATGGCCTCTTCGATGTTCAGCGCGGTGCTCTCATTGGAAAGAGGCTCAAAGCCGGGGCGGCCAAACTTGATCTTCTTGCCGTCCAGTTCGCCTTCCCACTCTTCAAAGGGGCTGACCATGGAGGTGCCGCCGGAGGCGCGCAGGGCGATGGCTTTGCGAGTGGAGGCTGGGATGACACTGCGCTGGATACCACGTGTGAGCATCAAACAATCAGCGTAGGGCTCCAGGGGGAGAATGGTCTGGTCCACACGCTCCAGGCCGGTGGTGGGGCCCTGGAAATAACCGTGGTCAAAAGCGAGCATGACGGTGCGACCGTCCTTGGGATTGAAGACCTGGCTGAGGCGGTTCTTGAGACCCCAGTCATACTGGTGAGAGCCCTTGAGGAAGAAGCCCGGGGCCTCCTGAGGGATGTTGGCGAAGTATTCCTTCTCTTTCTTGTCTGCTGCGCTGGTGCTGATGTCGGCCATAATGGGTAATAAGTTGGGCCCGCACAGTCGGCATGAATTGGCTGAGCGCAACCTTCAGAGCATCAAACCGAGCAGGGCTTCTCGGATTTGTGTTCGCCATTTGAAGAGGTAGGCCAGACGCGCCTGCACAGCCTGGAGTTCGGCCCAGACAGTGACATCTCCAGCGATGATGCGGGCGTCATACGGACCTAACTGGGATTCCATCTGCTGCCATGCATCCTCGATCTGTACGCCGAGTTCTTCCAAGGCTTCACGCAGACGCATTTCCTCACCTGCCAGCAAGGCTTTGGCCAGCGCCGTAGTGGCGGTTTGTTTCTTTTTGAGAAAAGCCTGTGCCGATTGCAGCAGTGGGCCGACTTTTTCAAACAGGGACATCAGGGCCGAGTCCAAAGGCACGGCACGCCAGGGAGTGTCCGAGTGACGATCAAGCAGATGCTTCAGCCTGGTAACCGGGGACTTGAGGGTCTCCAGGGCAGCATTCAAATCAGCGCTCAAAGTGGCGTCACCACCCGCTTGATCGGGGTGCGCTCTGCGGGTCGCGCTGAGGTAGGCTGATTGCAGGGTATCCTCATCCAGCGCTGCCCGGGGCGGCAGACCGAGGAGGGCAAAGGCATCAGCAGACATAGCTCGGATCAGGCCGCGAAACTTTCGCCGCAGGAGCAGGTGACGATGGCATTGGGATTGGTGACCTTGAAACCGCCCTGCTGCAGATCGTCGCTGAAATCCAGTTCGGAACCGCTGACGAAGAGGGCGCTTTTGGGATCAATCACCACCCGGACCTCGCTGGAGATCACCATGATATCACGGTTGGCTGGGCCATCCACGAGGTCCATTTTGTATTGCAAACCGGAGCATCCGCCGCCGACGACGGCCACGCGCAGCGCGCCGTTTTCAGCACGGCCCTGTTTCGTCAGCAGGCTGGTGAGCTTGCGGGCGGCATTGGGCAGTACTTTGATGAGCTTCTCGTTGCCGATCTTGTAGTTAGGGGCGGCTTGGGGAGCGGCGGTGGTAGTCATGATGCAAATGGATACGGTCAGGAGGTCTGGCGGGACTTCCATTCGTCGAAGTCGGACTTCGGTGTGCGGAAGATGGCAGCACAGCGCGGGCAGGTGATGGTGGCGGAGCCGTCTTCGAAAATGTAGCCCAGGTCCTCTTCATTGAGGCGGCTGAGCATGGGAAACATGCGCTCGGCAGTGCAGCCGCAGTCAAACACATAACTGCGGGTTTCAAGCAATGTCAGGTGCTCTGCTTCATCCAAGGTGAGGATATCGGCATCGGTGAGCCCGGCCAGCCATTCTTCATCGGCATCAGGCTCGGCAGAAATCTGGACGAAGTCTTCGTCCTCCAGACGGAAAATGCGAGTGAGCCGCTGCTCACTCTGGGTATAAAACTGCTCCACGGCAGCGAGCACATCGTTCCCTTGGAACTCGATCATGCTCTGTCGGTTTTGCATGTGGGTGCGGGTGGTCTGCGCAATGAACAGGGATTTGCCCGTGTCCTTGACGTCTTCCGTGAACAGCCGCCCGGTGACGCGGCCAGGGATGGTGGCGCCGGTGACAAAGATGTTCAGCAGCGGGTCATGAAGATTGATGGTCCAGGCGCAGCCTTCGTCATGGGGACGTGAAGCCAGGTGCAGGGCCACGCCCGTTAGGCCGTCCTTGAGCATCTGGTCCAGCTTGTCCGGATGCTTGATGCCGTGCTGCATGAGATGCAGGTAGTAATCCATGTACAGGGGGCCAAAACGGCCGCGTACGAGCAGGCAGTTACGCTTCCGCACAAAGTAGCAGCGGATTTCGATGGCGGACAGGTCTGGGCTGAGCATCTGGCTCATAATCGTCGTATTTGAGGGGGGAGTGAGGGCTTTTCAGCCCCCACTCAGGGGTAGAGATGACGGCAGAAAGCCGCATCCAGGATAATCAGAGAGGCTTGATGAAGAGGTCCTTGTAATAAACGACGCTCTTCGGGTCATGGGCCTGGATGGCCATGGTGCCGGGGCTGAGTTTGCGGCCAGCCATGTTTTTCAGGGCGGTGGCAGGATCCCAGCCTTCAGGCTCGGTCCAGTCGGTGGTGACTTTGCCGTTGATGCTGATGGTGATGTGCTTGCCTTCGACCTTGATACTGTAGTCAAACCATTCGCCATCACCCACAGGGGCGGTGTTGAGGACGTCCTTCACGGCATAGAGACCGCCGGTTTTCTTCGGGTCCTTGTGCTCGGTGCTGTTCACTTGGCACTCATAGCCCTTTTCAGGCCAGCCTTTGTCCTGATATTCGGTGGCAATGTAGAGGCCGGAATTGGAGCCGGACATGTGCTTCACTTTGCCCTTGAATTCGAAGCTTGTGAACTTCGCGTCGCCATTTGGGCCGACGTAAAAGAGGTGGGAGCGGCCATTGCTGACCTTGATGCTGCCATCTTCGACCGAAAAGCTGCCAGGGGTTTCTTCATTGGACTTCCAGCCGGCGAGGTCCTTGCCATTGAACATGGAGACCCAGCCCTCTGCCTGGGCGGCAGCGGAAGTGGCGGCAGGAGCGGCGGCGGACTTGTCGTCAGCGGCCTGGCAAACGGCCAGCCCAAGAAGGACGGCCATGGCAGTGAGGTGGTTGATTTTCATGGAGAACTGTGACTTACACGTTGGCTGGCCTGGAGGCAAGGGGGACGAAGGCCGATCCCACAGGTGGTTCTGCTGTTGTTTTGACGGGTGCCAGGAGGCCACCGGGAAAAATGCATGCGATCGAAACCTTCTCGAATCAGGTTTCCTCAACCTTGTCATGCAGGGGATGAGGGTTAGCTTAGAAACAGATGAAACGGATGATCCGACGCATGTTCAAGCTCGGCATGGCGAGTGCCCTGCTGGGGGGACTGTTGTATGCGGGCACGGATTCTTTTTCGCGAAAGTGGCGGGAGTTCATCGTGGGGCAGATGGCGGAGCGCGGACTGCACCTGGATTTCGAGCGTCTGATGCTGAATCCCTTTGGCGGCCTGATCGCGCGGGAAGTCCGGGTTTTCACCGGGCCGGATCGGCTTCATGTACTCGCCTCAGTGGACCGGCTGAATCTGGACTTCGATTACGGCAAGCTGATGGAGAAAAAGTTTGTGGTGGATGGTCTGGAACTCAGCCATGCCAGCGTCTCCCTGCCGGTGGATGATCCTGGCGGAGGCCAGACGGTGATCGCCCTGGAAGATTTGAGCGCACGTGCCTTTCTGCGTGAAGGCGTTCTCGAGGTGAGGCAGGCCGAGGGCACTCTGTCGGGCATCCATCTCAGCATCACGGGGATGCTGACGCTGCCGGAAAAGAAGGCGGACGAACCTCCAAAACCCAAGATAGACAGCCTCTCTGTGGCCCATCAGATGCAGGTGCTGAATGCCCACCACCGCCGCATCCAGCGCGCGCTGGACTGGTTGCAGCGGTTCAAATTTGACACCGTGCCGCAGCTTCGCCTGGAAGTGAACGGGGCGCTGGACCGGCCGCAGGAACTGGCCGCCCGGCTGTTTTTTGAAACAACTGGCATGCGTTACGATTCCTATCTGTGCCAGGAACTGGTGGCCGAGGCCGAGTACAATGCGGGCCTCATTGATCTCACCCGTCTCTACCTCAAAGATCCTACCGGGCAGGTGAATGCCAGTGCCACTTGGCGGATGGGCACGCCTGAGATGCGGTTTCAACTGACCTCCAGCGCGGATCTGCCTGGGATGGCGCAGGCTTTTTTAAACAGCGATAACCTGCGCGAAATCGTCTTTTACGGCACGCCCCACCTGGCTCTGAATGGAGTGTGGCATGTGGATGGGCCACTGGCTCAGGGAAAAAGGCCTGTGCAGGCCACGGGGCGGCTGGACTGTGGCCGCTTCAGCACACGCGGGGCGGTTTTTGACGGGCTGGAAGCCAACATTGGGGTTGCTCCAGAGGGCGTTTATGTGCGGGATCTAGTGCTGAAACATGAAACCGGCACTCTCACCGCCCAGGCTCTGTCGCATGAGGTGGGCGGCTTTCGTTATCGGGCGGTGCTACAGATGGATCCGAATGCCTTCATGCCCTTTGCGAAGATGAAGCAGACGCGGGAGCTCATCAGCCGCTTTCAGTGTAACCCGAAGTCGAGTATCTACTTTGAGGTCGAAGGGGCCGGGCCAAAGGCGGACCTGCAAGAGTGTGTTAACAAAGGGCGGGGAGATCTGCGCAACCTTCGCTACCGAGGTGTCGATGTTGAGCAACTGGAGGCGGAGGTGGAATTCCAGGGACCGATCATGCATTTCCGCAATGCCAAGATTCGGCGGCCAGAAGGTGTGGGCGAAGTGGCCCACGTGCATGTAAATGATGCGGTGGGCGAGAAGTGGGTGCGGCTGGAAGGCATCCGCGCAGGACTGGACCCGGTGGCTGTGACGAGCTGCTTTGCCCCCAAAGTGGCAGACCAGATTGCCAAGTATCGCCTGCCAAATACAACGGCGGTGGAGATGGACGGAGTGATCTACTACAAGGAGGGATCGAAGAGCGACTTTCAGGTGAAGTTCAGGCACCCCACCGGCACGGGCCGCTACTCCCTGTGGGGAGATGATTTTCTCATCGCTTCTCCTGAAGGGGAGCTGATTTTCAAGGGCCTGGACATGAAATTCGACATTCGCGGACAGCTGTTTGGCGAGGCCCTGTCTGCCAAAGGCAGCGTGGATGTGTCGCCCGGCACGAACGACTTCGATGTGGTGGTCAAGGCGGGCGAGTTCCCCTATGAGATCTTTGGCAAAAAGGTGCCTTTTGAAAAGCTGACGGCCGATGTCTCAAGCACGGGTGGCACCACGGCCTTTGACATTGATTCCTCCCTGATGGGCGGAACGTTTTCCCTGAAGGGTAAAATGGATGAAACCAAACTGCCGCAGCCCTACTCCGGGGAACTGCGGGTGGACGGGGTGAGCTTTCAGCGCTTTGCCCAGGTGTATTCCAAGACGAATGACACAGAGGGTGACATCACGGGGCATTTCCGTTTCGCCGGGCGGCAAAATGACTGGATGGCGCTGAAGGGCGGCGGTGCGGCCATCATCGTCAATGGCAACCTGTATGCCATTCCCATCCTGGGACCGCTGACCCCGATTCTGGGCAGTGTGCTGCCGGGGCAGATCAAGGGCTACAATCTGGCGAAGGAGGCCAACTGCACCTTTGAGATCGCCGATGGGTATGTGGTGACGGAGAATTTCGAAGCTCTGACCAGTGTGTTTAAAATCGCCATGGGCGGAAAGATTGATTTCATCCGCGATGCGGTGGATCTGACGGCGCAGGTGCGCATCCGTGGTCTCCCGGGGCTGGTATTTCTGCCCTTCAGTGAATTGCTGGAGTATCGGGGCACGGGTTCCGTCAGCGACACGAATTGGAAATCCAACCTGCTGAGCGGTAGCAGGAAGGCAACGGACCGTGCGCCACCGAGCGCCGCCAACATGCAGGCGGCGGAAAGGATCGCCGGGGAGGCGCTGCCTCCATCTAAAAAGGAGGAACCCAAAAGGCCTGCTTCCATGTTCAGCCGTCCGGGAGGAAGGTGAGGTTTCACGTTGCGCAGGGCATTGATGCAATCTATCTGCATTTCATGGCGGGCCTGTGCAGCAGTGCGGGCGCGTTTTCTTTATCAAGACCGGAATCATGCATGAGTGATTCTGGCAGCCATTCACAGATGCAGGGAAGACCGTTAGATTCGGTCACAGTTGCGCTGCGGTATCGGGTCACAATTTCACAACGTGGCCGTCAGTGATGACGGTCAGGCAAAGTCAATCGCGGGGCAACCTGCGGTGAAGGCGAGTGAGAAAGGCGTGTGGTTCTGAGAGAAGAAAGGTCCGTATTCGGTCTTTTCCTTCATCAGGCCACCACAAACCCGGAGTCCGAATATCTCGCTGCGAATGCTCACTTCCGCCTTTCCCGCCCGGAGAGGTGAGAAAACTTCATCGCACAATGAAGAGTGAGAGATGTGATCGGCTGGCCTCACGGCCAGGTGCCCGTCTCTCGCATAAACCCGTCAGAGACATACAGCACCTATCTATGCACATCAGCCTTATGAAACGGGCTGCGGTCCTGTGCGCGTCGGCCATGGCCTTCGCGTCCACCGCAGCTTTTGCCCAGGAGTGGACCAGCCTCAAGGTTGGCGAACTCGCCAATTTTTCCTTTAGCCACGCCCATCTGCCGGATGGACGATTCTTGTTTGGCACTGAGGGCAAAGCCTTTGTTCAGGACACCTTCGGGGCGGCTGCGGCCACTCAGGTGGCCAATCCAACAAGCATCCTTCTGGATCCATCTTTCGTGATCAGCCGTTCCGGCACGCAGGCCCTGGTGGGCGGTGGCGGATTTTCCGGCCCATCCGGCGTGTATCTTTTTGATCCTTCCTCCCCCGCCACACCGCTGGTGACGCCAGCCCTGGCAACCCTGCAAAATTACAATGCCGTGTTTTGGAAGCATCCCACCTCTGGCCGTGAAGGCTGGCTCATCGGCGGAGCCAATGCAGGCTTTTCCAGCAACCTCACGTTTGTTTCCACGGATGGCCAGACCGTCCGGGCGTTGACGGCAGCTCTGAGCGCCTTTTCGGGCGGCTTGGCGACCGACGCGGAAGGAAATGTGTTCGTTAGCCTCGCGGACTTTGACGAATCGGTTAACAACAAGGTCATCAAATTCACCTCCGCTCAAGTGGATGCCGCTGTGGCCGCCGTGCTGGTGGATGAAGCTTCGCCTCTGACTGTGGCCGCTTCCACACCGGTTTTCACCGCCGATGCCTCGAGTAGTCTGGCAGCGGATTCTGCTGGTCGTCTGTGGATCACGGGCTACCAGATCAATCACCTCCAGGCCTATGACCCTGCCACCGGAGCGAATCGGCGGTTCACGCCAGACCATCCGGCGCTGGCGAATGCTGGCGGCCCTGCGGCATATGCAGTCAAAGTCTTCTCCAAAGATGCCACGGAGTATGTGAGCTTCCTGGCCAACGACAGCTTTTACACCACCACATCGGACCTGGTGCTGGGCTATCGTCCAGCCTCGGAATTGATTGTTCGTGCGGCCCAGATCACCACGGCTTCCCAGTCCGTCTCTGAAGGGGACGCGAGCACGACGACCGTGACGGTGACGCTGACGCCTGCCGCCTCTGCGGAAGTCACGGTGCCAGTCACCCTGGCCGGAACGGCGACGCTGGCCAGTGACTACACCACCACGGCCCCGGCTTCGCTGGTGTTTGCCGCCGGTGAGACCAGCAAGACCTTCGACATCGCCGTGGTCAACGATTCGCTCAAAGGTGAAGGCAACGAAACGGTGGCCGTGACTCTGGGTGAACCGACCCCGACGGCGTTGGCGGGCCTCGGTGCGCTGAACTCGGAAAAGTTCACACTCACGATTCAGGACAATGATCCGCTGCCGATCATCGGTTTTGCCTCCGCTACCCGTACTGTCAATGAGGCCGATGGCACGGTGAATGTGACGGTGAATGTCTCTCCCACGGTGACTCAGACGGTGACAGTGCCTCTGGTGATTACTGGCACTGCTACAAGCGGTGCGGACTTCACGACCGTTAGCGAACTGGTGATCGAGCCGGGTGATCTCACCAAGACCCTGGCCATCCAGGTGCTGAATGATACGACGACGTTGGAGACTGATGAAACTGTCATCGTCAATTTTGGTGCCTTGACGGCCAATCAAATCGGACTGGGCCTGCCTGCGACCCGCCAGTTTACCCTGACAATCCAGGATGATGAGAACAAGGCACGCATCGCGGCTAACCAGGAGTTTGGTACACTGCGTGTGGGTGCTGCGTTGAATGTGTCCGTTCTGACCTTTGGCGGCACGGCGGTGAAATGGTCCGCTAAGGGCCTACCTCCAGGGTTGAAGATCAATGCCAATGGCACGATCACCGGCACGCCGACAGCTTCAGGTGAATATGACCAAGTGGTCCTAACGGCGACGAATGCTTACGGTGTAAGCACCTCCGTGGTGCTGCTGATGAATGTGGAAGAATTCCCCGCAGGCGCAGTGGGCACCTTCAGCGGCCTGGTGAATCGTTCTGGCAGCGTAACGGAAGGTCTCGGCGGCTTCGTCACGGTCACCACCACGGCCAAGGCCACCTACACTGGCAAAGTGGTGATCGGCAAAAAGACCTATGCCATCAAAGGCAATCTGGATGCCGCAACGGTGAACCCTACCGGTTTTAGCGATCTGAAGGTGGGCAGCGCCACCCAGCCGTTGAGCTTTACTCTCAATGCCACGACCGGGGCTTTCACGGGTACCTTGCCTGAAGGGGCCACCCTGGCAGGCTGGCGCGCACAGCCCGCGACGACCCGTACGGGAATTTATAACTTCCGTGCAGCCCAGGCCGGATCTCCGGCTGCCAACGTGCCCCAGGGGGCCAGTTATGGCTGCCTGAAACTGTCGCCAAAGGCCGTGGCAACGGTCACCGGCGTGCTGGCAGATGGCAGCAAATTCACCTGCAGCAGCCCTCTTTCCATCCAGGGTGATGTGGTCCTTTATCAGTCTCTTTACACCACGGTGGGCAGTCTGGCTGGCCGGGTAAATCTGGCCGATGATTTGGCCCATTCCATCACAGGAACGCTGACCTGGAGCAAGCCTGAGCAGGCGAAAGGACCCGTCTATCAGGACGGGTGGGAATCTCCCATCACTCTGGTTGCCCTGGGCGGAAAATATCGTCCGGCGGGCGGCGCTACGCTGCCTCTGGATGCCCAGGAGTCCGCCTCCAATAATGCGGAACTGGTATTGCAGGACGGCGGCATCGAAGCCGTGGGCGGCAATACCAATCCGAAGACCTTTGGCGTGCGCATCGTCAGCATCGCCAGCGCGACGATGGCAGCACCCCAGAAGTTGAAGATCGTCAACGCGACGGGTGCCTTCAGCGGAAGCATCACGCTGGGCGAAGGGGCTGCCCGCAAGGTCATCCCGGTGCAGGGATTGCTGGTGCCGGATGCCGCTACGGCCAATGCCTTTGACTGCGAAGGTTTCGGCCATTTCCTGCTGCCATCGGCTGCACCGGGCGTCACCCGCTCGGGGGCTGTGATCTTGTCTGCCGTGACTGACTCATGACCTCCGGTCCTCCACGCTCTTCCCTCAAAGCCTTGGCCCTGGCAGTGCTCGCGGTCCTGGCGATGGGAGGGGCGTGGTTGGGCTTTGACAACGGGGGCTCTGCGACGGATCGCGGGGCCCCTTCTTCATCAGGTAGCTCGGGCGGCAAGTCCGCAGCGGGTGATGGTGATCTTGGATTGAAAAGTTTGTTAGACCGCTTTCTACACGGCAAGGATGACCGTGCTCTGGATGACCTGCTGCCCCGTGGCATCACGGAAATTAGCGGCAGCGGCGGGCACGGGCTGAACCGCCAGGTGCGCTCGCACGGGCTGTGGTTTCCTGTGTTCGATCTGTCCCAAATTTCGGGAGAAGGCGCGGCGGAATCTGGTCAGGTGAAGCTGAACCGCGTGCCGCTGATGATTGTGGCCCCTCATCCAGCCCCTGTGCGGGCGAAGGAGTGGCTGTCGCATCGGTTTGCGGTGGTGGGCGGGCTGCCGCCGTATGTATGGAGTGTTCAGACCGAGGAGGACGCTCCCGGATTCTCCTTGGATGCCCTGACGGGCGAGTTTTCGGGCATGGCGGAAAAACCGCTGAATGTGCCCATGAATGTGTATGTGACCGATGCCGAGGGCATGCAGGTTTCCGCTGCGACAATGCTGGTGATCGCCTCTGAAGACCCCCTCTCCATTGTGACGGTGGAACTGCCCCCTGGAGAGCCGGGTCAGGCTTACACGGCAACGCTGAACGCCACCGGAGGTGCGCAACCCTATGCATGGATGCTGACGGCGGCACCGTCTGGGTGGACCTGCCATCAGGATACGGGAGTGATCACCGGGCGATTCGATGAACCGGGGGAGCATGAGCTGCGGGTCACGGTGAGCGACTCTCTCACGCAAGTGGAGCGTGCTTTCAGAGTGGTGGCGGAAGGCGGGCTGGAGATTGTGAATGAGACCCTGCTGCCACCTGCGGCACCGGCCGCACAATACAGCGGCCAGTTCGAGGCAACCGGCGGTACGGCCCCCTATCGCTGGACCCTGACAGGCGGCCAGATCCCCCCAGGTTGGTCGCTGACAGAAGCGGGTGCCCTGGCGGGCTTCGCCCCAGATGCAGAGGCAAGGTTTGAATTCCAGATCCAGGTGGAAGACTCCCTGGGGCTGACGTTTCAAAAAACATTCCAGATTACGGTTAGCAAGGGGCTGCTGGTCATCCCTTCTCGGGACAAGGCGGGCCTGGCCTGGCAATATGAGGCCATGAGTGCCGCCCTGGGCACACCCGTGGCCGGAGTGAGCCTGAAGAGAAACGGGGTGGAGATCTATCGGGGGCAGGGGACCAATGTGGTGGACCGCCAGCTCATCACTGGCATGGGCTATTCCTACGAACTCACGGCACTGACACCGGACGGTCGCTGGCTGCCGTATGCGGCCGCAGTTACGCAGATCCTGCCCATGACACGTCAGCGTGGACAGGCGGGCGTGTCCGGTGACCCCTTTGCAGACAAGGTGCAGCATTTTTCTCCGCTATCTGCGGGTGGCTTTGGCTCTGGCAGCGTGCCGGGCAATGTCACGGGCCCACCCGAAGGGTCCAGCACCTTCACTCCGGCCTATCTGCCTAACCAATTGTTGTCCCTGCATGCCAGCTCCGCCGGAGGGGGCAGCATCGTGTTGGAATTTACAGACAACATTGTCGAGTCGTCCGCCGGTCCTGACTTCACGGTGTTCGAAAATGTGTTCTTCAAGAACAAGGATCCGAACCAGCGTTTCATGGAGCCGGCAACCGTCGAGGTGGCTTTGTTTGAAGGGCAGTGGCAGCGCTTCCCCTTTCGGGTCAATGTAGCGGCGGATGGCACGGCGGATCTTTCCCAGCCTGCCTACTATGCCCAGGGATTTGCCGGCGTGAATGCCTCCACCGGGGAAGATCCCACCAATCCGTCCCGCAGCGGGGGCGACAGCTTTGACGTGAGCGCCCTGGGTCGGCCAGACCTGCAGTGGTTTCGTTTCATGCGGCTTACCTCGACCGGCGATCGCGCCATTCGCGATGCGGCCGGAAGGCTAGTTCGCCACACGGAAGAAAACAATTCCATCAACGGCAGCGGCAGCTCCGGCTTTGACCTGGATGCAGTGAGCGCGGTGAACTACTGACCGTACGACCCTGCGGGGGTAACCTGGAAATGCAGGCACAAAAAAGCCGCGCAGGGCTGACCCCACGCGGCTGATAAGATAGGCATTCGCCTAACTGGAAGTGTTATTTCGCAGCCTTCTTGAGGGCTTCGGCCTTGCTGGCGATTTCCCAGGTGAGGTCAGGATCGCCGATCTTGCCGAAGTGACCGTAGTTGGTGGACTTGGAATAGATTGGGCGGAGGAGGTCGAGCTGCTTGACGATGTCGGCAGGCTTGAAGGAGAAGGTCTTCAGGACGGCATCCAGGATGGCGTCATCGCTGATGGTGCCGGTACCGAAGCTGTCGATATGCACGCTGACTGGCAGCGGGTGGCCGATGGCGTAGGCAAACTGGATTTCGCACTTGGAAGCGAGGCCGGCGGCGACGACGTTTTTCGCGACCCAGCGGCCCATGTAGGCAGCGCTGCGGTCCACTTTGGACGGGTCTTTGCCGGAGAAGGCACCACCACCGTGACGGCCCATGCCGCCGTAGGTGTCCACGATGATCTTACGGCCGGTGAGGCCGCTGTCGCCCTGAGGACCACCGACGACGAACTTGCCGGTTGGGTTGATGAGGTATTCGGTGTCCTTGGTCAGCATGCCCTTTGGAAGGACCTTCTTGATGACCTGCTCGATGCAGAACTTCTCGATCTCAGCGTGCTCCACGCTGGCGGCGTGCTGGGTGGAGATGACGACGTTGACGATGCGGGTTGGGCGGCCGTCCACGTATTCTACGGAGACCTGGCTCTTCGCGTCCGGGCGCAGCCACTTGGCGGCCTTGCCGGCCTTGCGGATCTTGGTCAGCTCACGGCCCAGGCGGTGGGCATACATGATCGGGGCAGGCATCAGCTCTTCGGTTTCGTCGCAGGCATAACCGAACATGATGCCCTGGTCACCAGCGCCCTGTTCAGCGTGCTTCTTGCCTTCAGCGGCCTTTTCGTCCACGCCCTGCGCGATGTCGGGGCTCTGGATGGTGAGGTAGTTGTTGATGAAGATCTGGTCGGCGTGGAAGACGTCGTCGTTGTTGGTGTAACCAATGCCGCGGACAGCGTCACGGATGACTTTGCCGACGTTGATCACTTCGTCGATCGGCTTGGTGGTGCCTTTCTTTTTGTCCTGGAGCTTGGGGATGGTGATTTCACCACCGACGACCACGATGTTGCTCTTGGCGAAGGTTTCGCAGGCGACGCGGCTCTTCGGATCCACGGTAAGGCAGGCGTCGAGGATGGCATCGGAGATGGTGTCGCAGACTTTGTCTGGATGGCCTTCGCCGACGGACTCAGAAGAGAAGATGTAAGAGCGGGACATGGTGCTGTGTTGGTTATATGGACGAATGATGATGCGTTGATGCGTCCTGTGCAGAGTATCGCCGTGTGCGGTGGCGTCAATGTGGAATTAAGGCTGGTCTGCACGGTGGCAGTTCTTCAGAATGATTCGCATGAAAAGGATCCTTTTACCCATTTTGTGGGGCTTCAGTGTGTGTGGATTGGCAGAGACGGTCGCTCTCAAGCCAGAATCCATGGCCTATGTCTTGCAGGCGGACAGTCTAGCGGCCAGCCGTGAGGCCGTGGTGGAACGGCTCGCTTCCTGTGGACGCGACGTCATCGTCCTGGATGCAGCCTACAACACGGCTGCTAAGGGACCCTGGACGGTGGAGGAACTGGCCAAGATTCGCCAGGGCAAAGCAGGCCGACGTGTGCTGGCGTACGTCTCGATTGGCGAGGCGGAAGACTACCGTCCGTATTGGCAGAAAAACTGGGATGCGGACAAAGACGGCAAGCCCGATGCCTCTGCGCCTGCATTTCTCAATACGGAAAATCCAGACTGGAAGGGCAATTATCGAGTGCGGTTCTGGCAGTCCGAGTGGCAGAAGATCATGCTTCCGGCCGTGGATCAGGTCGTCCAGCAGGGCTTTGACGGCATCTACCTGGACATCGTGGATGCGTTTGAGTTTTACGAATACGATGCTGTCTCCAAAGATTGGCAGGACAACCGGGTGAACTCGGAAACAGGTCGCCCTTATCGGCAGGACATGATCGCGTGGGTGGAGACGATCGCCAAACGGGCTCGGGCGAAGAATCCCCGCTTTTGGGTCATTCCTCAAAATGCCGCCGCCTTGCTGCAGGACAAAAAATATCGGCAAATGATCAGCGGTATCGGGGTGGAGGACCTGTTGGTAAAAGGAAAAAGATTGAGCCGTGAAACGGAGATGCGGCATGTCATCGGCTTCCTCGAAAAACTGAAGGCGGAGGGCAAACCCATCCTGCTGATTGATTATCCAAAGTCGGATTCCATTCACGCCGCAGCCTTTGATCAGGCGGCCAAGCTGGGTTTCAGCCTTCTGTTGACGGACCGTGAACTGACCACATTGGGTGAATCGCGCTGACTGTCGGTGAAAGGTGTTCTTTGAATATCCTCAGGAGTGAATGGCTGGAATTTTAGTTCAGATAAATCACGTTTGGATGGCATGATCAGAAGCATTCTCTCATTCCTTTTTTTGTTGGCTCTGACGGCGCAGGCGGCACCGCCGCACGTGGTATTTGTTTTGGTGGATGATTTCGGCTGGGGAGATCCCGCGAGCTACGGGGGCAAGATTGCCACGCCGAATCTGGATCGCCTCGCCCGGGAGGGGATGCAGTTTCGCCAGTTTTATGTCGCTTCACCCATCTGTTCGGCCTCGCGCTGTGGCATCGTCACTGGGCAATATCCGGCGCGCTGGCACCTCACGAGTTACCTACAGACCCGGGAGGGAAACCGCCTCTGTGAGCAGGCGGATTACCTGGATCCTGCGGCTCCCTCGCTGCCTCGGCTTTTTAGAAAAGCTGGTTATGCTACGGCCCACATTGGCAAATGGCACCTGGGGGGCGGGCGCGATGTGACGGATGCGCCCAAATTTGCCGCCTATGGTTATGATATGGGACTGGGTACTTATGAGAGCCCGGAACCTGCCGCCGCCCTCGGTTTGAAAACGATGCCTTGGACGATGGAGCGTGAACCTCAGCAGGTGGCACGTCATGATCGCACCCGCTGGATGGTGGATGAGACGCTGGCATTCCTGAAAGCCAAGTCAGGCAAACCCTGCCTGGTCAATCTCTGGCTGGATGATACGCACACGCCCTTTCGCCCGGTGGATGGCACCGATGAGCGCGATCAGTTGGAGAAATTCCGGGCAGTCCTCATCGAGACTGATCGCCAGATTGGCCGGCTGCTGGAGGGGCTGCGCGAGCTTGGAATTGAGAAGGACACCCTGATTCTTTTGGCCGGAGACAATGGGCCGGAGCCTTCCTTTGATCATGCCCGCACTGGCGGTCTTCGCGGGATGAAATGGAGCCTCTATGAGGGGGGCATCCGCACTCCCTTGATTGCGCGGTGGCCTGGCGTGATCCCTTCTGGCCAAGTGGATGAAACGACGTTGGTGGGCGCGGTGGATTTGTTCCCCACGCTGGCTTCGCTGACCGGCATCCCGCTGCCTGCGGACTATGCCTCCGATGGTGAGGACATGACCACTGCCTTCAAAGGCGTGCCCCGCGAACGTAGCCATCCTCTGTTCTGGGAATACGGACGCAAACCGGCGCTAAAGGGGCAGGGAATACGCACCTTTCCTTATCCGAAAGAAGCCGATGCCAAATCGCCCAATGTCGCGGTGCGGGAGGGCCGGTGGAAACTCCTGGTCAATGCCGATGGCAGCGGGACTGAGCTCTATGATCTTAACTCCGACCCCAATGAAACAATGAACCGCACGGAGAGCGAGCCCGAAGTGGCTGCACGCCTGAAACAGATGGCTCTGAAATGGCGGGCAGATGTGGAGTGATTCATTTCGCGTAATCGCCTAACAAAAAGGGCCTCAACGAAAACCGTTGAGGCCCTTGAAGTTCAACCCCTGGCGGGGAAACAAATCAATACACGTCGCGGCGGTAGCGCTTGGCTTCCTTGAAGGCGGTCATGTAGGCGACAGCTTCTTCAGGGGTCTTGCCACCTTCTTTTTCGATGATGGTGTGCAGGGCCTTGTCCACATCCACCGCCATGCGGGCGGCGTCGCCGCAGACATAGACGATGGCACCCTGCTCAAGCCAAGCAAAGATCTCGGCGCTGTTTTCCAGCATCTTGTGCTGCACGTAGATTTTCTCGGCTTGGTCGCGGCTCCAGGCCGTGGTGAGCTTGGTCAGCGTGCCATCGGCCAGGTACGCGTCGAACTCGTCCTTGTAGAAGAAGCAGGTGGCGCTGTTAACTTCGCCAAAGAACAGCCAGGCTTTGCCTTTCGCGGCGGTGGCTTTGCGCTCCTCCACAAAGGCGCGGAAAGGGGCGATACCAGTACCTGGGCCGACCATGATGATTGGCGTCTCCTCCTCGGGCTCTGGCAGGCGGAAGCCTTTCCCATGGTTCACAAACACAGGAATGGTGGTCTCTGGGGTGATGCGCTCGGCCAGGAAGGTGGAGGCCACACCGCCGCGCTCGCGGCCGTGGCTGCTGTATTTCACCGTGGCGACGGTGAGGTGCACTTCTTCAGGGTGCGCCTTCTGGCTGCTGCTGATCGAGTAAAGACGGATGTTCAGCTTCTTCAGCACGCCCATGAACTCGGCGGGCTCAAACTTGGCGTCCGGGTTTTCGATGAGGAGATCAATGACAAAACGGCCCCACAGGTAGTCTTTGAGGGCCTGCTTTGTCTCAGGAGTCGCCATGTCCGCCAGCAGGGTCTGGCCGTTGGTCTTCTCGATGATGGCCTTGATGAGCTTGTTATCCACCTCGGTGATGAGGCTGCCTTCGATGAGGGCCTGGCGGATCGGCACCTGGGCGGCGGTTTTCGGATGGGTGACGATCTCTTCGCCGGAAAAGCCCAGCACCTTCAGCATGTCATCCACCAGGGCGGGATCATTCTGCGGCTGCACGGCCAGGGAGTCGCCCGGGGTGTATTCCAGGCCGCTGCCTGCCAGATCAATCTCGTAATGGCGGGTGTTTTTCGGTGCGCCTGGGCCAGACAGGTCATAGGCCTTCTTCACCTTGGCGATGAAGGGGTTCTTGACGTTATAGACGGGTTTGCCGGGCGCGGGGGTGCTCATTGATGGTCAGGTTTTGGGATGAAAAAGGGCGCGGAGACTAGACCGCTGAGAATGGTTGTCAATTCGCCCTTAGCAGGGTGTGTGCCGGAGGCGGGGAGATGTTGTCCCTATTTTGTCAAGAAATAGCGGCTGTTTGCGATCTGCAGACGGTCCGGCCATTCGTCAAAAAAATCAGCCGATGGCACCCAGGACGGCCTCGGCGGCACGGCGGCCGCTAATGAGGGCCCCATTGATGGAGGCATCCTCGCACCAGTCGCCGCAGCGATACAGTCCGGGAGCCAGAACGGCTGACAGGGGGCCCTCGCCCAGGCGGAGTTGGCGTCCCTCAGGCAAGGCGTGGCGCACTTGGTAGCTGCGCAGGAGGTTCCAGAGGTAGGCTGATTCGCCAAACCAGGCGGCCATTTGGTCCCTCACCACATCTTCCAGCTCGCCGCTGGAGGGGGAGCCAATGATGCTGGCGGAAATGAGGTGCTGGCCGGCGGGGGCGTAAAGGGGGGCGATCTTGGACAGCACGCAGGCGCTGTTCACAGGGCCGCGGCCATCGCCATCCAGGTAGATGGTAGGCGTTTCTGGCACGGGTTGGTCCGTCGTGAAATAAAGACAGGTGGTGCTGCGGCCTGGTAGCAGTTTTTCTCCGGTGGCCTCAGGAATCAGCCGCGCGGCGACTTCTTCGCTGACGGCGACGATGATGTGATCTGCGTGGATGATCTCTCCACTTGCGAGTGTGATTTCACCCGCGCGTACGGAGGCGACAGGGCAATTCAGCCGCAGGCTGCCGGGGGGGAGGGAGATGGCGAGCTGATCTGGGATAGCCTGCATGCCGTGCGCCGGGATGGTGGCCCCTCCGGTGCTGAACATGGAGTAGAGAAACAGGAACATGCGCGCGGAAGTCCGCAGGTCCTTTTCCAAAAATACGCCTCCGAAAAAGGCACGAAAAAAGCGGTCAATGAATTCCTCGCTAAAACCGAAATCCCGCAGGTAATCCTCCGTCTCGATCTCGGGGATGCGGCGCTCGATCTTACGGGTGGTGAGCACCTCTTTGCGCAGAACAATGGTGTACCATTTGTCCATCCAGGACACGAACGGATCCCGTGCATTTTTCAGCGCATCCTGGGGATGGGTAAAGGGATCCGAAAGACGATGAAAGCTGCCTTTGTAAAAAACATCGGCCCCACGGTAAAAGGGGCGCAGTTTCAGCCCGTCATAGTCGAGGACGCGGCGTGCTTCCGGGTAGGAGGGCAGCAAAACCTGAAAGCCGCGGTCCAGGGTAAACCCATCCACCACGTCTGAGCGCACACGGCCACCCACGGCATCGGCGGCTTCATAAATCGTGAAACGCTGCCCGGCCTGAGTCAACGCACGTGCACAGGCCAGGCCGGAAAGTCCGGCTCCGATGATGGCGATGCTAGGCGTTGACGGGGTCATTGTGAATAAGCTCCAACATGAAGGACGGAATTCTGATTGCAAGCTGCACAGGTGGCGTCTGTGATGTTCCTCCCATGAATGACCGTCCACGACTGCTCATCCTCGGTGCCACCGGTCGCCTGGGGGCGACTCTGGCCGCGCACTATGCCCCGCGTTATGAGATCCTTGCCCCAGGCCGGGAAACACTGGATCTCAGCCGACCGGAAACCGTGGCGCAGGAACTGGAACACATGGACTTTGATCTCGCCATCAATGCTGCGGCCCTCACCAGCCCGGACCTGTGTGAAGGGGATCCTGGGCTGGCGATGCGGGTGAATGCGGAATCCGCCGCCATCGTCGCTAAAGTGTGTGCCAATCGCTGGCTGCGCTTCATCCACCTCAGCACCGATTATGTTTTTGAGGGGAAAGGCTGTGTTTTCCTCACGGAGGAATCCGTGGCTGAGCCCGTGAATGCCTATGGGCGCTCCAAACGGGCTGGTGAAGTTGCCGTGCTGGCGGCAAATGCCGATGCCCTGGTGGCACGGGTTTCCTGGCTGTTTGGCCCGCGTGGTGGCGGCGTTCCAGAAACAGCCCTGCAGCGGGCACGGGAAGGCCATCTGCTGGGATTCATCGAGGACAAATGGAGTGTGCCCACCAGTACGGTGGACATCGCCTGCTGGCTGGAGCGGCTGTTTACAGATCTGTCGTCCGTCACCGGTCTGCTGCACTTGTGCAATACCGGGGTGGCTACCTGGCGTGACTATGCCCAGGTCTCGCTGGATCTGGCGCACCGCCATGGACTGCTGAATCGGCCACACTTCACTCACGGGCTGCGTTTGCGCGACTTCCCCCAGTTCAAGGCCGCCCGCCCGCCCTTCACGGTGATGAACAATGCGCGGCTGAGTTTTATCCTGGGCGAAACACCGCGAAGCTGGCAGTCTGCCCTGGAGGAGCATATCGTATCTATGACCGTTCCTCCGCGCCTATGAACTACCCGCGACGTCACTTTTTGCACTTGCTGTCAGGCCTCGCCGTCGCGCCCCTGGCCGGGGCGGCGGAGACCTCGCTGAACGTGGCCGGCGCTGCCAAATACGTGGCCGCGAGGAAGGGTTATGCACTGCTCATCAAACAGCACGGCAAGGTCATCCACGAAAGTTATGCCAACGGTGCAAAAAAGGGCGAAGCCCGGCGCATCTACAGCGGCACGAAAGGCTTTTGGGGACTGGCGGCCATGGCGGCGGTGGAGGATGGCCATCTGGCGCTGAATGAAAAAGTCTCCGCCACTCTTCCATCCTGGCAGAGAGGTGGAAAAGAGAACATCACCATCGAGCAGTTGCTGGACTTCAACTGCGGGTTGGAACGCTGCCTGAAACTGCATCAGGACGGTTTGTCCAACCGCAATCAAATGGCCCTGGATCGCCCGCTCGTGGGCACCCCCGGGAAAAGTTTCATCTATGGGCCCAGTGCCTTGCAGGTCTTTCATGAAGTGCTGAAACAGAAGCTCAAGGGACGGTTCTTGTCAGAATCACCCACCCGTTACCTGGAGCGCCGTGTCTTGCGTCCACTGGGCCTTGGGTCTCAGCGATACCTCGCCGATGCCAAGGGCAACCCGCTGCTGGCGGCGGGCTTTCTGATGACCCCTTCCCAGTGGGCACGCATGGGCGATCTGCTTTTGGCCCAGGGCAAGCCGGTTCTCAAAGCCTCCTCCATGGGCCCCTTGCTGGAGGGCTCCTCCTCCAATGCCGCCTACAGCTTTGGTTTCTGGAACAATCGTGCTGCCGACAAGATGGGGGCACGGGAAATTGACATCGAAGACATGCTGGAAGTGGACTGGGACCGTCAAAACTGGTCGCGGGTCTGCATCGCCAAAGGGGTGCCCAAGGATCTCATCGCCTGCATTGGCAGCGGCTACCAGCGCATGTATGCCATCCCCTCCATGGCCCTTGTTATCGTCCGCCAAGGACTGAACGCCCGCTATTCAGACGGTGATTTTTTGCGGACGCTGCTGGGGTGAGGGAGGTTGGTGTCAGGCTCGTCCCCAGTGATTTTATTCAACTATTGATAGATGATCATATGTTGATACATTGGTTTCATGCCTTCGATCCTCAAATCGCTCAGCCTCATCGCCGACCCGACTCGCGTGCGCATTCTGCTGTTGCTGAAGCAGGAGGAACTGAGCGTGGCGGAACTGCAGGAGGTGCTGGCACTGCCGCAGTCCAATATTTCTGCCCAGTTGGCCAAGCTGAAGTCGGCGGGACTGGTCACGGACCGGCGCAGTGGCAAGAACCGGCTCTATCAGCTCGATGAACCCAGCAGCAAAGACAAGGCCGCCCACGAGCACTTTATCGCCCTCATGGAGGCAGCCGGCGCGGAACTCAAAGAAGCCAAAAAAGACGATGCTGCTCTGAAGGTGGTGTTGCGGAAACGCATGCGCTCCGCCCAGGCTTACTTCGATACCCTGGCGGGCAAATTTGGCCGCCACTACATCCCTGGCCGTTCCTGGAAAGGGCTGGGAGAGACCCTTTTAAAACTTCTGCCTCCACTGGTCATTGCCGACCTCGGGGCAGGGGAGGGCACGCTGTCCCAGTTGCTGGCGCAGCGGGCGCAGAAAGTCATCGCGGTGGACAACAGCGAAAAGATGGTGGCCTATGGGGCTGACCTCGCCAGCAAACACGGCTTTGCCAATCTGGAATACCGGCTGGGGGACATCGAAGAGCCGCCCATCGAGCCTGGCAGCGTGGATTTGGTCTTTCTCAGCCAAGCTCTCCACCACGCGCTGAATCCGGAGCGCGCCATCCGGGCCGCCTATGCCATTCTGAAGCCGGGTGGGCGCATTGTGATCCTGGACCTGCTCAAGCATCAGTTTGAAAAAGCGCGGGAGCTCTATGCTGATGTCTGGCTGGGCTTTTCTGAGGCTGAACTTCACGAAATGCTGGCCAAGGCAGGCTTTCGCGAAGCGGAGACAAGTGTGGTCCACCGCGAAAGCCAGAGCCCGCATTTCCAGACCGTTCTAGCTATGGCTAACAAAGGATGACGAATGGATGGGAATAAATGGCAGGGCCTTTCTCTCAAAGAGACCAGACACCCTGCCATGAAAGCCATCCTCTCCTCCCTGCTATTGCTCGTCGCTGCCGTTTCGAATGCGGCTACCCCTGAAGATTTCACCGTCAAATCGGCGACTGGAACTGGTTCCTTTTCGCTCAAGGAAGCCAAGGGCAAGTTTGTCGCACTTCACTTTCTGCTGAAGACGGAATGCCCGGTCTGCCTGCGCCACACGCGCGATCACATGGTCAAAGGGGCCTCTTTGCCGAATGTGGTACAGATCTTCCTCAAGCCGGATACAGACAAGGAAATTGAGTCCTGGGTGGGAAAGCTGGACAAGGTGGAACTGGAGAAGACCCCGATCTATCGCGATCCAAATGCCAAGCTGGCCAAGGCTTTCGACATCCCAGACGGTTACGCCTTCCACGGTCAAGTGGTCCACTATCCAGTCACGGTTTTGATCGGGCCTGATGGCCGGGAAGTTTTCCGTTATGTGGGCAAAAACAATGCCGACCGCCTCTCGTTTGAAAAGCTGGCCGAGAAGGTGGCTGAGCTCTCCAAACCTTAGACGCCTCGCAAAGAGCTCTGTATATATCCAGCCCCTATTAGGGGCTGGTGCCACATCTTTGACAAACTCAGATGTTAGGCCGCCAATGTTCCGCGCTGTGCCAGCGTGTGGGTGAAGGGGCTGGAGGCAGCCAGATTGTACTGGCGGATGGCGGTGGCCCAGAAAGGAGCCAGTTCGTGATCACGTGCTGACCACAGGCGGTAGTGGAGATCGGTGACGGTCTCCGTATCGTGGATCATCGCCTTGATCTCCTGAGGGTTCAGGCATTGCGGGCCCTCGTGGATGAGGCGGGAGGCTAGCTGGTCCAGATAGGCACGGGAGACATGGATGTTTTTGCGGCGGCGCAGCAGGCTCACGTGGAGGCCGTTCACATAGGGATCCAGACAGACCTGCAGCAGGCCATGGTGCTTCTCAAGCTCCGGCGGCAGGTGGATGCGGCCTTTGATCTCCAGAAGGTTTTCATTCATCGTGGCCAGCACTGTGGGCGGGTCCGTTTCTTCGGGCGTCGTGAACAGCCCAAAGCGGAAGCCTGAACTACCGCCGGAGACGAGCAAGGCCACGGGGATGGCCAGAAAAAGGGCACCCAAGATGGGGCTGATCCAGATGAAGAAGCTGTGGGAGACAAACCACCCGATCACACCCCACACCACGGAGATGACGGTCACCGGCCAGAAGGTGAAAAACACCTCCGCCCAGTCCACACCGCCATCGATTTTGCGTCGTTGGGTGACCCAGCGCACACCTTTGCCCAGGACCGTGTACACCACGAACTGCGAGTGGAAGATCATCAGCACCGGTGCCATCAGCGTGAAGACCACCGTATCGGCCATGCTGCTAACGAAGGTCATCAGCCGCCGCTTCAGGGGCTTGAACAGGCGGCCTGTGATCACCTCATCCAGCAGGATGGTGACCTTGGGCAGGAAGATGAGCATGATGGTCACTCCTAACAGGATTTGCTCAGCCAGGATCGACTGCGGATTGTTATGCGGCAGGCGTGTCGCAGCCAGGAACGTGGAGAAGATCAAGAAGAAGAACCACAGTAGGCTGCTGGCGTAGCTGAGGATGCCGTGGAGGAAATTCAGCCGGCTCATCGGATGCCAGCCTTTGGCAAACAGCAGCCAGAAATGCTGCATGTTCCCCTGGCACCAGCGGCGGTCGCGCTTCAGCATGTCCACCAGCGTCGGCGGGCCTTCCTCATAGCTGCCGCGGTTGGTGTTCAGCAGGCGCACTGCGTAGCCCGCCTTGCGCATGAGGGCGGCCTCCACAAAGTCATGGCTCAGGATGTGGCCACCGAAGGGTTCCTTGCCGGGGAGGGCAGGGAGCGCACAGTTTTTGATGAAGGGCTCCAGACGAATGATGGCATTGTGCCCCCAGAAGTTGGCCTCACCGCACTGCCAGTAGTCCAGCCCTGCCATGAATGGTGGTCCGTACAGGGCCTGAGAAAACTGCATCACGCGGCCCAGCAAGGTTTCCGCCCCAATCTGTTTCGGGAAAGTCTGCAGGATGCCGATGCCAGGATTCTTCTCCATGATGCGCACCATGCTGGTCAGCAGGCCGCCGGACATCAGGCTGTCCGCATCCAGCACCAGCATGTAGCGGTAGCGCTTGCCCCAGCGGCGGCAGAAGTCACTCACGTTGCCGCTCTTGCGGTTGATCGGCTTGCGGCGCTTGCGGTAGAAGATGCGTCCAAAGGCGTTCAGCTGGCGGCACAGTTCCAGCCAGGCGGTTTCCTCTTCGATCCACTGGCTCGTCTGGTTCGAGTCGCTGAGGATGAAAAAGTCATAGTTCTTCGACTGGCCCGTCTGCTCCAGGGAAAGGTAAATGGCCCGCAGCCCTTCAAACACACGCGTCACATCTTCATTGAAGACGGGCATGATGATGGCGGTGCTGGCGGTGATGTCTTCCTCCATGTCCTCAGGCTTCAGCGTGCGCCAAAGGTCCAGGGGATCCGGCTTGGGCCGGTTCATCAGCCACACCCCGAACAGAGCCGTCCAGAAGCCGACATTGAGCTGGTAATACAGCGGCACAAACACCGCCAGCAGTCCCCATTCGGACCAGCGCATGCCGTGCTCCGAAAGGTAAACATACATCAGCCACACACCCACGATGGTGCCCAGGCCGACGAATGAAAAGAAGGTGGCGCGCCGTGTACGGGCGATGCGTGGCGGCGGCATGCCGGCCGTGAGATTGAGATTGGCCGTGCTGGCCCCGATCATGCTCATCCGAGAAGAAAGTAAAGATAACCCAGCACACCGCCCACGATGCTGACCAGAATGGAATAACGGAGAAGGGGGTGGCGGCCCAGGCGGTCGAAGGTGTCTTCGGCCACTTCGGAAACAATGCCCAGGTCCATGTCACGCGGGGTCATTTTGCTGACCTGCATGCCAGGGCCGGAAGTGCGCACGGCGGCGCGCATCGCCTCGGTCATGTCCTTGGGCAGATTTTCCTTGTCGAGGAAGAAGTTAGGCCAGCGCGCAGGCCCGCCGCTGAGGTGAAAGCCCAGCCTGCCCGCCGCTTCTAGCTGGGAGGCGTTCAGGTTCATGTCGCTGTAGATCGCCGCCAGCCACTCGTGCATCATCACCCGCGCCTGTTCGATGCTGTGCGCCGTGGGCGTGCGTTTGGGATCTTTCTTGTGGGCATCTGCCGCACGCCGCAGAGTCTCAAGAATGAGCTGAGTGCGGCGGATACGGTTGTGCAGTTGGTAGGAACGGAAATAGTCGGCGAGACGGGCATAAGCCTCGTTCCACTCGACTTCCGACCCCGTTGCGGGTGCGAATTGAATATTGACAGCTTCCATGGGCGCTCACTGGCGAGCCGCGCGCAAGATGCGCAGATTTGTCCATGAGGGAAGCGGTTTTCAAAGTCTCTTCATCCGTGTGGAGAGAACTTCACCTCGCGGCAGGCAGGTTTGCCCAGCGGATTTCGGCAACCCCAGTGCCAGCGGTCCGGCCGCGTGACAAATGGCTCCAGCCGAGTCCCTTCCAAAATGCGGAACTGCCCACGCAGCTCCCCGCCTTCCTGCACGTTCACGGATCGCGCGGCGATGCGCCCGTCCAGCGTGCCTCCTGCCTGGATGGTGATCGTCCCCTCGCAGGAAAAGTCTCCTTTGGCATGGCCCCACACTCGCATCGCGCGGCTGATCACCGGATAAAGAAAATCAACTTCTGCACCGGAGGCAATGTCTAGCAAGTCGCAGGCCACATGCTCCGCACACAGGCCGCGTGTGGTGATGATCTGGATCCCGGGCGGGCTTTCATATTCGTCCGGGTCCACCCGCTCCAGCTTTGCCAGGCACACAGGGCAGGTGGGATGAGCATAGGTCCCTGCCGTGGCGATGGTGAAAAAGAGATCGCTGCGTTCAGGTGGCAGCGCTTGCAAAACGGTGCAGAGCACGGCGGCATCCACCGCCTCGATACGATGCTCCTGCGCCGCCAATGTGGCCGAATGACTGAAGCCCGCCGGCGCCACCAGGATGCCTCGAGTGTTTTTGGCCGTGGTCACCTCCTGGGCAAAGCGTGTCACGCTCTCCGGCGTCGCTCCCCATTCATTCCAGGCAGAGATCTTCACCAGCGCCCGCTGGGGGTAGATGGTGGTGGGCTGTTCGATCATGCCAAAGACCAGGGATCCATCCGGCAGCACTCGAGAGCCCGCCAGCTCACACCCCGCATGGGCGGCGATGCCACGCACCACCTCCGCCAGCCGCAGCCAGTCCAGGCTTGCGATCAGCTCCACGCTCCACTCTCCCGGTCTCAGCACATCCGCCTTCTCCGTCATGGAGAGGCCGGCTTGACTCAGCATGGCAAAAGGGTTGGACATGGAGGGCGGTGCCACATGCTACGCGGAGTTCCCTCCCGCAGAAAACGCTTATTTAAAGGAACCTTCCCCTTCACATGAAATCCAGCCCCAGGTCCAGAGCCCGTGCCGAGTGGGTGAGCGCCCCGACAGAAATGGCATTCACTCCGGTGGCCGCGATGTCGCGGATCGTCTCCAGCGTGATTCCCCCGCTGGCTTCCAGCCACAACCGTCCGGCATTCAGAGCCACCGCCTCCCGCAGCCGCTCCGCCCCCATGTTATCCAGCAGCAGCATGTCCACACCGCGTAGGGTCAGAAATCCGGCCACCTGCTCCAGGTTGTCCGCTTCCAGTTGAATCCGTGTGCCTGGGCGTTCCGCACGCACCCGGTCGATCGCGGATTGCAGTTCAGCCAGCGTGCCGTGTGCCGCCAGATGATTATCCTTCACCATCACATGATCATAGAGCCCCATGCGATGGTTGGTTCCGCCTCCCGCTTTTACGGCCGCCTTTTCCAGCAGCCGCCAGCCCGGCGTGGTCTTGCGGGTGTCCCAAATCTGCACCGCATGCGGTTTCACCGCCTCCACATAGCGGCGCGCCTGCGTGGCCACCCCTGAAAGGCGCTGTAGGAAATTCAGCGCCGTGCGCTCCGCCGTGAGGATTCCGCGTGTGGGGCCGCTGATCTCCAGCAGCACATCGCCAGGGAAAAAGGCTGCACCATCTTGCATCAAGGGCGTGACAAGAATGCGCGGGTCAATTTCCTGAAACACCCTCAAGGCCACCTCCATGCCTGCCACCACCCCGGGTTCACGCGCCGCGATCCGTGCCCGGGCCGTGGATTCGGCTGGTACGAAGTAAGTGGCCGTGAGATCTCCGCTGCCCACATCTTCGGCAATGGCGGCGCGGATGAGCTGTTCTGTGCTGGCTTCCATGGAGGTGTCTATATAAGAGGGTTACTTCTTCGGCAGCGCACGGGTGGCTCCCACTGAGATCCCGCCATCCACCAACAGGAGTTGCCCGGTGACGTAGCGGCTTTCTTCCGCCGCGAGGAAAAGCAGCGGCCCTTCCAGATCATCCATGGCACCCGGGCGGCCCAGGGGGATTCGCTCCGTCAGGTATTCCACCCAGCCTGCATCTTCATACATCACCCGGTTCTGCGAAGTCTTGAACCAACCTGGAGCCAGCACATTCACCGTGATCCCGTCTTTGCCCCAGTCATGCGCCAGACTCATGGTCATCTGCTTCACCCCGCCACGGCTCGCCCCATAAGGCGCCAGGCCCGCATAGCCAGCCACACAGGTGACGGAGCCAATGTTAATGATGCGCCCATATCCCGCTGGGATCATGAACTCCTTCGCCACCTGCTGGGCCACGAAAAAGGTGCCACGCAGATTCGTGTCTACAACCAGGTTCCAGTCATCCCAGGTGATCTCGGTCGCAGGCTTGCGCACATTGCACCCGGCGTTGTTCACCAAGATGTCGATCTTCTCCACCTGGGCCTTGGCCGTCGCCACAGCCGCCGTGATGCTGTCCATCGACCGCACATCCAATTCCAGAGGCAGGCATTTGCGGCCCAGATCCGTGATCTGCTTTTCCATCTCTTTAAGAGAGGACAGGGTGCGACTGGAAATGATGAGGTCAGCGCCGGCCTTGGCCAGCGTCAGCGCAAAGCGCTCGCCCAGGCCGCGGGAAGTTCCAGAAACGAAGGCCGTGCGGCCGGTGAGGTCAAAAGTAGCGGGTTGGCTCATATAGATAGAAGGAAGAAAAGGGAAATCGGGGAGAAGGGCAGGGAAGTCAACCGCCTCACACCGTCAACGCAGCCCCTTTAAACAGAGAATCGGCCCCTTTCAGAAGCCCAAACTGACCTTTTTGAAACAAAATGAGCCTCTTCGGACCCGAAAACAGAATCCAAGGACTCGAAATTAGGGGCTCATTCACTTCCAGAGAGGGGGCAAAACCCTCATTTGAGATGCCCAAGCGAAGAAAAACACCCCAAATCGAGAAAAACACACGTCTTCAGGTGTGAAAACGATTTTCGCAGCGCCTTCGGGAGCTGCAAAATCATCCTCTCCTTCGTAGCGGTAATCACACTCAAAGTTAGCCCGCTCGGAATAACAAAAAGGTAGTCGTTAAAAGCCGCCATTTTGGATGCCTGAAAACACTCAAATCGTCAAAAAAACGTTAAAAAAGAGTAAAAAGGAGTTGCGGGGAAGGGGGAACTCGCCATACTGCAAATCCGCCACCGAAACAGGAGCGGCTGACGAAAGCGAAGCGAGTAACGAAGTTGCTCACTGAGTTG